>NZ_VIRS01000018.1 GCF_006912135.1 Cryptosporangium phraense
GCGTGGGCTGCTGCACCTCGCGTGGCGCGGGCTGCGGGGCGTCGCAGGCCGCGGGCCGCGGGGCGTCGCATGGGGCGGGCTGCGAAGCGTTGCAGGCCGCAGGGCGCGGGGTGTCGCGTGGGGCGGGTTGCTGCACCTCGCGTGGGGCGGGCTGCGGGGTGTCGCGGGTCGCGTGGCGCGGGGTGTCGCGTGGGGCGGGTTGCTGCACCTCGCGTGGGGCGGGCTGCGGCGCCACGTCCCGCGGGGCGTCGGCGGTCTCGGGCGAGGTGGGGCGCGGGGCGTCGGGGGGCAACCGAGGCAGATCTGGGCGGGGGTGTCTCGGTTCCGGGTGGGGCACGGTTCTCGTTCCTAGCGTCGACGCCATGAAGGCACTGCAATTCGCCGGGTACGGCGAACCGAACGTCCTCGTCGTCGCCGATGTTCCGGAGCCGCACGCCGGACCCGGGGAGATCCGGATCGCGGTCCGCGCGGCCGGGGTCTCGCCCGGCGACGCGGCGATCCGCTCCGGGGCCTGGCGGGACCGCGTCCCGCTGACGCTGCCGTACGTCGTCGGCCTGGACGCGGCCGGGGTCGTCGACGAGGTCGGGGACGGCGTGGACGACGTCCGGGTCGGCGACCCGGTGTTCGGGCTGCGGTTCCGGGGCGGGACCACGGCCGAGCACGCGCTGCTGGACGCCTGGGCGCCCAAGCCGGCCGGGATGACCTGGGAACAGGCAGGGGGCGCGGCCGGCAGCATCGAGACCGCCGTCCGCGCCCTCGACGCCCTCGGGATCGAGGCCGGGCGGAGGGCGCCGATCGACGGCGCGGACGGGCGCACGGTGCTGATCGACGGCGCGGCCGGGGGCGTCGGGGCGATCGCGGTGCAGATCGCGGTGGCCCGCGGAGCCCGGGTCATCGGCACGGCCAGCCCGGCGAACCACGCGTTCCTGGCCGGCCTCGGCGCGATCCCGATCGAGTACGGCCCGGGCCTTCCCGACCGGGTGGAGCTCCCGATCGACGCCGCTCTCGACGTGGCCGGCCACGGATCGATCGCGGAGCTCGTCCGCCTCACCGGCGACCCGGACGCGGTCCTCACGCTGATCGACCCCCGCGCCGGCGAGCACGGCGTCCGGCTGTCGCGCTTCGACCCGACCGCCGACCTGCGCGGCGCGCTGCGCTACGGCGCCGGCCTCGTCGACGTCGGCCGGCTCGTCGCCCACCTGGCCGACGTCTACCGAATGACGGAGGGGGCAGCCGCGCACGCGCGGGTCGCGACCGGGCACGCGCGCGGGAAAGTGGTGCTGACCGTGCCGTGACCGATCGACCTTGGTCGATCGGGGGTCGACCCCCGGCCGCGGCCCGGGAACGCCGTCCGGCCGAACGATGGTCCTACCGACCTTAGGAGGACCGATGTTCGTGCCCGTGGCCGCGCTCTGGGTGCTGGCGCCGTACGCGGCCGAGTGCTCCTGGGGCGGGTTCGCGCTGACCGACTACCCGGCGGTGATCCTGTTCCTCGGGCCGCTGTACGGCGGGGCGGCGGTGCTGATCCGGGAGACGGTCCGGCGGATCGGCGGTGGCTGGCCGGCGATCGTGCTGCTGGCGGCGGCGTTCGGGGTCTACATGGCCGGGCTGGTCGACCAGTCGTTGTTCAATCTGGACTATCTCGACGACACCGAGTTCGCCGGGATGATGGATGATCCGCGGGACACGCTCGTGCCGTGGGTCGGGGTGAGCCTCGGAGATGCGCTGAACTTCGTCGGGAATCACGTCGCGCTGAGCATGTGTGCGCCGATCGCGGTGATCGAGTCGTTCGTTCGGCCCGCGCGGCGGACCGAGCCGTGGCTCGGGCGGTGGGGGCTGGGGGTCGTGTTCGTGCTGTTCGTGCTGGGCAGCCTGCTGATTCATGCCGACGCGGCCAAGGGGTTCGGCGCGGCTCCGCATCAGCTGGGAATCGCGGTCGTGACGGCGGGAGCGCTGGTCGCGGCCGCACTGCTGATCGGCCGCCGTACCGCTGGGCGCGCGGCGGCCCTCGACGGTGACGCGGTGCTCGACGGCCCGGCGGCCCTCGACGGCGACGGGAACGGGGACGGCGACGGGGACGGGGCCGGGCAGCGGCGGGCGCCGGGGGCGGTCTGGGTCGGGGTCGTCACGCTGGCCGCGGCCGCGTGTCCGGGCCTCGCCCCCGGATGGGCCGGCCCGGCGATCTACGTCGCCGCGATCGTGACCGCGTCGGTGATCGTCGTGCGGTGGTCCCGGCGCCCCGGATGGGGGCAGCAGCACGTGCTGGCGGCCTGGTCCGGCCCCCTGGTGCTGGCCGCCGGCACCGCGTACCTGGTCCCGAACTACGCTCCGGCCTCCCCGGCCCAGGCCCTCGTCGGCGACCTGGCGATCACCGTCATCACGCTCAGCCTGGTCATCGGCGCCGCGATCGCGGCCCGGCCTGCAAAGATCGGGGTATGGCGACGTTCGGGTTGATCCCTGGGGCGGGCGGGCAGGCCTGGTACTGGCATCGGGTGGTGCCGCTGCTCGAGGCGGCCGGCCACCGCGCCGTTGCGGTCGACCTCCCAGCGTCCGACGACTCGGCCGGGCTGAACGACTACGCCGACGCCGTGGTGGACGCGCTCGGCGGCCATGACGACCTGGTGCTGGTCGCCCAGTCGATGGGCGGCCTCACCGCGCCGCTCGTCGCCGCGCGGATCCCGGTCACGCGGCTGATCCTCGTCAACGCGATGGTCCCGACGCCGGGCGAGACCGGCGGGGAGTGGTGGACCGCCACCGGGCAGGACCGCGCCCAGCGCGAGAACGACCAGCGCGACGGCCGCGACCCGGACGCGCCGTTCGACCCGCTCGTCTACTTCCTGCACGACACCCCGGACGACGTCACCCGGGAGGCGATGAAGGGGGCTCCGGAGCAGTCCGGCACCCCATTCGGTGAGCCCTGGCCGCTGGCGGCCTGGCCCGACATTCCGACCCGCGTGCTGGTCGGCCGCGACGACCGGCTGTTCCCGGCCGACTTCCAGGTCCGGACGGCACGCGAGCGACTCGGTCTCGACGCCGAGCTCCTCGACGGCGGCCACCTGGTAGCCCTCAGCCGCCCCGAGGACCTCACGGCCCTGCTACTTCACTGACGCCCGCGCTCCGCGGGCAGCTCAGACGGCTGACCGGTCCGGTGCCTCGGACTCGAGCGCGGCCCGTAACCGCGCCCGGGCCCGGTGCAGGCGGGTCCGGACCGTCCCCGGGCTCAGGTCGAGGATCGCGCCGATCTCGACCGAGTTGAACTGCTCCCACGCGGTCATCGTCACGATGGCCCGGTCGACGTCCGAGAGCCGCGCCAGCGCCGACTCCAGCCCCTCCGAGTCCAGATCGGACTCCGGCGCCCGGAACCGCCCCAGCGCCGCGGTCAGCTCGTCGACCAGCCGCACCCGGCGGCGTCGGCTCCGGGCGTGATTGGCCAGCGTGTGGTACGCGACGCCGAACAGCCACGGGCGCTCGGCGTCGCCGTCCGGGATGTCGTCGATCCGGCGCCAGGCCGTCGTGAACACGTCCGAGAGCGCGTCGGCGGCGTCGGCCGGCTGGGCGCACCGACGCAACAGGAAGGCCAGCATCGGCGCCCGGTGCTCCCGGTAGAGCCGCTCGAACCGCGCGGAGTCGCTCATCGGCCCTGCCGATCCGCGTCGGTGAGGTACCCGGGCGCGAAGACGGAGGGTTCCGGAGACGGCGTCGGCCCGGTCGCCGCGCCACACATGATCCCGTGGAGGTACCGGAACCCGGCCACGTCGCCGATCCGGACGGCCTTGGCGGCCCGCTGCTCCCAGTCGGTTCCGTTGTCGCTGGCCTGCTTCAGGCCCTCCCAGTCCGGGATCTCGTCCAGTACCTTCCGGGCCGCCGCCTGCTGGGCCGCGTCGTGCCGGTCGTACCCGTCCAGCCAGTACTTCTGCCACTGGCAGGACGCATCGTTGGCCACGTCCCACCGCAGGGTGCGCTCCTGGAACTCGTACGGTCCGTGGTCCGCGATGGCTTTTTCGTTGAGCCACAGCACGTGCGAGTAGTCCCCGCCCGGAGGCAGCGGATAGTCCCGACCCAGCTTCTCCACCAGCGCCGGGAACTCCGGCGAGTCGGCCCGCAGGAACTCGCTGGTGTCGTTCTCGGTCTTGCCGGGCAGCCCGAACTCACCGGTGTGCAGTCCGATGAAGTCGGCCGCCGCGGGCGCTCCGACCGCCAGCGCCACCGCCAACGCGGCCGACGCGGCAACCACCGTGCCCCGGCGACGCGGCCGCCGCGGCGACGTGGCTTCCCCGGCCACGATGCGGTCCCCCAGCGCGTCGAGCGCCGCGGTGATCTCCGGGGTGTCGAGCGCGTCGACGCCCGGTCCGGCGTGCTCGGCGAGCAGCCGGTCGAGGTCGTCGGGCGGTCGCTGCGGCATCGGTGCTCCTTCGGGTCGGTCGACACCCCTTCCTGTCCGGATCGGACCCCGAGCGTTACACGTTCGCCGCCGGATCGGTCCGAAGAACGGACCCGTGAGCCCTAGGCTCCGGCCCATGCCGGGCGATCCGTCGGACATCCGCGCCTCGTACGACCGGGTCGCCCGCGCGTACGCCGACGACCTCTACGACGAGTTGGACGCCAAGCCGGCCGACCGGGCGCTGCTGAACGCGTTTCTGGAACTGGCCGGCGACGGGCCGGTCGCCGACGTCGGCTGCGGCCCCGGCCAGGTCACGAGCTACCTCGCCCGGAGCCACCCGGACGTCGTCGGTATCGACCTCTCGCCCGCGATGATCGCCGAGGCCCGTCGCCGCGCGCCGGACGTCCGCTTCGTCGTCGGGTCGATGACCGACCTGCCGACGCCCACCGACGCGCTGGCCGGCGTCGTCGCGTTCTACTCGCTGATCCACCTGACCGTCGCGCAGCGACGGACCGCCTACCGGGAGTTCTCCCGGGTCCTGACGCCCGGCGGTCAGCTGCTGTTGGCCTTCCACGTGGACGACGCGCGGGTGAACACCGGCGGGGTGCGACATCTCAGCCAGTGGTTCGGCTCGCCGGTCGACCTCGACTTCCACTTCCTCGACCCGGACGCCGTCGCCGCCGAGCTGGCCGCGGCCGGGTTCACGGTCGTGTCGAGCACGATCCGGGGGCCGGGCGAGGGCGAATACCCGAGCCGACGCTGCTACCTGCTGGCCCGCAACCGGCCGGATCCGGCCGCACCGGCGGTCACCAGCGTCCGGCCGCCGGCCCGTCGCCGGTCCCGCACTTCCCGCCTGCTGACCACGCTGATCCCGCTGCTGCTCGTGGTCGCCTGCTGCTGCGGAGGCTGCGAGAAGCTCACCGGCCTGCCCAGTTCGAAGCTGTTCGTCGCCGCGCGGCCGGACGTCGACGGGAAAGCTTTCACGACGGCCCGCCACGACGCCGAACGACGGCTCCAGCGGGCGCTGGCCGTGCCCGCGCCGCCGGGCGCGGAGCAGGTGGCCGAGACCCATCAGGCGACCTGCTATCCCGGCTCGCACGGGATCAAGCACAACGACGAGTTCGACAACCTCTGCCTGGAGCGGATCACCACCTTCTACAGCATCCGTGGCTCGACGCTGGCCGCCGCCACCGAGGCGATGCACCAGCATCTGCGGGACGCGGGCTGGCAGGTCCGGCGTCCGGTGCGCACGGCCGGACAGGGGCTGCTCGACCCGGACGTGCGGGTCGTCCGGCCCGAGGACAGCGGCACCCCCCGCTCGGCGATAGCCGCCACCTACTACCGGGGGTCCGACGAGGTGGCGATCACGTTCGGGCCCGATGACGGCGAGTTCCTGTCGCAGGCGATGACCGCGCAGTCGGTCACCGGCTGGATGCTCTTCGATCCGTACTGGTCGGACGAGGCGCGGCTCGACCAGGTCGCGCTCTGGCGCAAGCTCGACGCCGCCGGCGGCGACGCCGCCATCGCGATCACGGCCCAGCGCGAGTTCTTCCGCAACGGTTAGATCGCAGGAATGGAGATCTTCCTCGAGACCGAGCGGTTGATCCTGCGTCGCTTCACTCAGGACGACGTCGATCTGATCTACCAGCTGAACGCCGATCCGGAGGTCACCCGGTTCATCACCGGTGGCATCCCGACGCCGTACGCGGTGGTGCGCGACGAGGTGCTGCCGTACTGGAAGTCGCTGTACGAGCAGTACGAGGGGTTCGGGTACTTCGCGGCGATCGACAAAGCGACCGGCGAGTTCCTGGGCTGGTTCCTGTTCCGGCCGAACAAGAAGCCCCAGCGGGCCGACGGGTCGGTCCGCGACGGGATCGAGCTCGGCTACCGCCTGCGCCGGGTCGCCTGGGGCCACGGCTACGCGACCGAGGGCTCCCGGGCGCTGATCGCGAAGGGCTTCACGTCGCTCGGGGTGGAGCGGGTCTACGCCGAGGCGATGACCGTGCACGGCGCGTCCCGTCGGGTGATGGAGAAGGCCGGCCTGCGGTTCGTCGCCCCCCGCCGGGACGACTGGCCGGAGCAGGTCCCGGGCGACGAACACGGCGACGTCGAGTACGCGCTGACCAAGGCGGAGTGGGAGCGGGCTACGTCGCCCGGATGAACCGCAGATAGTCGTCGAGGCGGGCGGCGGCGGTGAGCATGGCCCGGGCTCGGGCGGTGAGCCGCTCCCGCCAGCCGGCCAGCGACTCGACCAGCGGCTCGACCCCGCCCGCGGTGCGGACCTGGGCGACGACCGGCGCGATGTGCCCGAGCAGGTAGCCGCCCCGCCGGAGCAGGTGCGCCAGCTCGGCGTCCCGGATGTCGTCGGCGTCGTAGAGGCGGTACCCGGTGACCCGCTCCCGCCGGGGCGTCAGGATGCCGGCCCGTTCCCATTTGCGCAGCGTCGCCGGGGTGACGCCGAGCCGCCTGGCGACCGCGCTGATCGGCAGCGCCCGCGGCTCCACCGGGGCGGCCGCGGTGAGCACCCCGACGGCCGCCTCGACCGCGTCCAGCGTCTCCCGATCTCGCAGGAGCTGGGCGTGGCTGCGATCGACGGCGCGCAGAGCGACGTCCAGATCGTCGTCGTCGACCGCGCGCATGATCTCGCCCGCGGTCGCGTACCCGTGGGCGGGGAGTTGGGCGAGGAACGCGCGCAGCGCGATCCGGTGCCGTTCGGTGTAGGTCCGGTGGCCAGTCGCGGTCCGGCCGGCGGCCGGAATCAGGCCCTGCCGCTCGTAGTTCCGGACCGCCTGGGCCGACAGCCCGTGCTCCCGTGCGAGGTCCACCGGCCGGAAGGCGTGTACTCCCGTTTGAGGTTTTCGGACGTCTTTCACGGCACCATTTCACCAAATCCTCAATCGCTGGTTCAAAGATACGGTTCAAGCCATGGACACTCTGCTCTCGTCGTCCCCGGAGCTGGTCGCGCTGGGTGAGCCGACGCACGGTGAACAGGAATTCCTGCGGCGGCGCAACGCGCTCTTCGCCGACCTGGTCGAGAACCACGGGTTCCGGTCGATCGCCATCGAGTCCGACCGGGTCGCCGGGCTCGCGGTCGACGACTACGTCCGCGGTGGGGCCGGCACGCTGGAGTCCGCGATGGAGACCGGCTTCACCCACAACTTCGGACGCTTCGCCGCCAACCGCGAACTCGTCGAGTGGATGCGGGACCACCCCGAGCCGCTGGCTTTCCACGGCTTCGACGCGCCGACCGAGAACACCGAGGCGCCCAGCCCGCGACGCTTCCTGACCGCGGTATGCGAGTACGTGGCCCCGTCGGCCTGGGCCGAGATCGACGACCTGCTCGGCGACGACGAGCCGTGGGACGAGGTGCTGGAGGCCGAGCGTTCGATCGGCGGGTCGCCCCGGGCGGTCGCGCTGCGCGGGCGGGCCGAGGACCTGCTGTCGATGCTCTACGAGCGGGCGCCGGGGCTGGTCGCGGGGTCGTCGCTCGCAGTCTGGCGGCGGATGGAGGTGCTCGCGAAGGCCGCGGTCGGGATGTTGCGGTACCACGCGGAGGTCGCGCGGCCCGGGCCGGACCGTATCGCCCGGCTGCTCTCGGTGCGCGACGCCTGGATGGCGCGGAACCTGCTCGACATCCGGCTGATCGAGGCCGATCGCGGGCCGACGCTGGTGTTCGCGAACAACCGGCACGTCCAGAAGTACCCGGGCCGGATCGACGTCGGCGGCACGGAAGCCGAGTGGGCCGGCGCCGGCGCGATCCTGTCGACGCTGCTCGGGTCGCGGTACGTCGTGATCACCGGGTCGCTGGGGGAGAGCGGGGTGGCCGAGGTGAGGGCGCCGGCGGCCGGAACGTACGAGGCCGAGCTGGCCGACGGGCTGACCGTGCGGCCGGTGCTCGACGCGGTGCAGCGCGCGGACGGCTCGTACCGGTACTTCCCGCTGGCCGCGGAGGATCTGGCGACGACCGACGCGGTGCTGCACGTGGCCCACGGAACCGCGGTGGCCGCGCCGCTGCCGGTGGGGGACCTGCCGGTCGGGCCGTCGGCCGACGAGCTGGCGGAGTGGATCGGGTCGCTGCCCGGGGTGGGGACGGTGGTGGCGACCGAGGAGATGGGGGCACCGCAGAACAACTGGGGGAACTCGTTCTTCTCGATGACCGGGGACGAGTACCACCCGTTCGCGACGATCGTGCTGCAGGACATGGCCGGGTTCGACGAGGAGTCGGCGCTCGGGCGGGCCGGGGTGTACCGGGTGAACGTGCACGCCGGGCGGGACGCGTTCGGGGCGCTGTTCGGGTTCGCGCCGCGCGAGCTGGCCGAGCGGCGGGGGGAGTTCGACTACTCGGCGCTGGACGTGCTGCTGCCGCACCCGGTGTACGGAGCGCAGGGCTGGGTGTGCGTGCTCAACCCGAGCGCCGAGCGGATGCCCGCGGTGATGAAGCTGGTCGGCGACGCGCGCCACGCGGCCGCCGCCCGGACGGCCCGCCGCGCCGAGGCCGGACCGCCGGCCGGTTCCGGCGGGGTCACGGGCTAGGTGTCGGACGACGGTCCGGCGCCGGCTCGCGTCGGCGTCGGTGGGCGGGTGCGGACGGCGTAGCCGGCGGCCAGGGTGAGCGCGGTCCAGCCGGCGAAGAGCCAGAACTCGCCCTGCCGCAGCCACAGGAACGGCCGCCCGATCAGCGGGACCACGAGCCGCGCCTGGCCCCGCACGGCGGTCACCGGAACCGGCGTCGAGTCCGGGGCCGGGTTGGCGTCGCCCTTGGTGCGCAGCCGCCCGTCGGCGGTTCGTCCGACCAGGCGGTGGGCCAGTTCGCGGCCGCGGTCGGCCGGGTCGGTGAAGATGACGATCCGGCCGGTCGGCAGCTCGCGGACCTCCCGGGCGTCGAGCGGGCTGACCACGACCAGGTCCCCGGGCCGGATCGACGGCGCCATCGACCCACTGACGATCAGCGCCGGACGGGTGCCGAGCGCGAGCGAGACCCCGGCCCAGCACATCAGCGACGCCATCGCGCTCAGGTAGGCGATCGCGGCGAACCGCGCGGCGGTGGTCCAGCCGGTCATCGGGGCGCCGCGTTGTAGTGCAGGGCGATCCGCTCGGGGGCCAGCTCGGTCGGGTAGATCGCGACCTCGTCGATCGTCGCGGCGAGGTGCTGGTAGGTCGGGGTGTACGAGGTGCCCCAGTCGTCGACCTGCGAATAGCTGATGCACCAGGCGCCGCTGCCGGTCGTCCCGGTGGTCACGCTCGCGTTCGAGGCGGCGAGCGACCCGTCGACGAACAGCCGGAGCCCGTAGGTCGGGCCGACGCTGCCGACCGCGTGGTGCCAGGCGCCGTCGTTGTACTTGGCGGTCGTCCCGATGCTCGGATACGGGATGCTCGCGCCGGACGGGTAGACGCCGAACCGGAGCGTGCCGGACGTCGTGAGCCAGAGATCCCGGTCCTTCCGGTTGGAGCAGTTCGTCTGGGCGGCCAGCCCGACCAGCACGCCGCCGAACTGCGTCGTGGTCTTGAACCAGGTCTCGACCGTCGTCGCACCGCTGACCGAGGTGAGCAGCGGCCCGGACGCGTGCCCGTAGTACCCGGCGAACCGGACGGCCGCGTCCGAGCCGGTGACCGGACCGGTCAGCGCGCCGGTCGCGCCGGCCCGGGCCTGGGGGTCGATGCGGTACTCACCGGGCAGGCCGTTGGGCCCGGCGTCCGCCGCGGTCTGCCCCTCGGCGTCGTTGAGCCGCCAGTAGAAGCGGGGGACGTCGGCCAGCACCGCGCTCGGGTAGGACGTCCCGGCGGTGTAGTGGGCGGTGACCCGGGTGGCGCTCAGCGCGCTCTGGTAGACGGCGGCCTCGTCGAGCGTTCCGGTGAGGTAGTCGCCGTAGGTGCCGGGCCAGGTGGTTCCGGACGCGTCGCCGCCGACCCGCCAGTACGACGGGCTGATCGCGGTGAGCGTCCCGACGCCGGTCGTCGGGGTCTGGGCGACGCCGTCGACGTACAGGATCATCGTGCCGGAGCTGTAGGTGGCCACCGCGTGGTGCCAGTTGCCGTCGTTCACCGCGGTGGCCGAGACCACGGTCTTCTTGACCGTCGAGCCGACCGCCCCGGTGGAGAGCCCGAACACCAGCCGGCCGGCCGGGGCGCTCGACTGGATCGCCAGCAGCCGGAGGAGGTAGCTCGAGTCGTTCTTGACGTTGTTGCCCAGCGACATCAGCACGCCGCTGGCCGCTGTCGTGTTGAACCAGACTTCCATCGTGAAGACGCTGGTCGGGCTGGCCGCGGCGGGCATCGCGACCTGGTTGGTGTTCGTCGCGGTGAACGCGACCGCGGTGTTCGAGCTTCCGCCGACCGGCGCGCCGGGCCGGCCGAAGTTCGTGGCCGTCGCCGTGTTCACCGAGTACGTGCCGGTCCGGCCGTTGCCGGACGAGTCGGTGAGCGTCGTGCCGCCGGCCGCCTCGGACAGCCGGTAGTAGGCCGACGGGCTGTCCCGCAGGACCTCACCCGGGTAGGTGAGGAACGTCGCCGTGGACTTGAACGCGTTGCCGGTGTTGTCGGTCGTGTTCCAGCCGCCGGCGGTCGGCGTCGCGGCCACCCCGACCAGCGCCGCCCAGGCGACGAGCACGGCGGCACCGTGGAAGCGTTTCCGGTGGCCGTCCGTGCTCGCTCCTCAGCTGTGGGCTTCCCAGATGAAGTCGGCCGAGGCGGTCGAGCTCTGCTGGGTGTTCGGCGTCGAGGGGCTAAGCGTGTACGTGATCCGGTACGTGCGGGTCTGCGCCGCGCCGGTGGGCGTCCAGGAACCTACGCCGGACGCGAAATCGGTGGCTGACGTGCCGAAACCCTGGACCGTGCCGTTGTAGATCAGGTTGCCGCTGAATCCCAGGCAGGAGTTGAACGACCCGCCGTTGCCCTCCTCGATCTGGAGGTTGACGTACTGGGCCAGCGAGCCCGACTGGGTACCGCGCATCTTGACGCTCGCGGTCTGGCTCGCTCCGTACGTGACCTTGATGCACTTCGTGCCGGTGTCGCCGGGGGAGAGGTTGAGCGCGGTGAACATCGCCGACCCGGTGTCGTCGTCGGTCAGCGCGACGCTGCCGGACGTCCAGGAGTTGCCCGGGTTGGTGACGACGGCGGTGAACGCCGCCTCGGTCGACGTCCAGACCAGCGCGCCGCTGCCGAGCAGGCCGGCCACGACGGCGAGAGCCCCCAGTGAGGGGGCCTTCGAGCTCGCTGCCTGCAGAAACGTCATCCGAGTCCTTTGGTCCGATTGGTTACCAATTGACTCGGCAGGAACGGCTGTGATCTGAGGCGCGTCAGCGCTTGTGCCGCTCCAGCACCCCGATAGCAACGATCGCGACGGCTCCCGATCGAGAAGGCCCGCGCGACGCTGGCCACGTCGTCGCCCGGGTCGCGTCTAGATGAGCGCCAGGGCCGCTCGCAGCGCGTCCGCACAGTGACCACGGAGCCAGGAATGAGCGGGATCGCTGTCGTACCGCCGGTGCCACGACAGGACGACCGGCGCAGCCGGGAGGTCGAGGTCGAGCGGATGCGCGCGGACGCCGAACGCGGCCCGGACGGGCGCGGACAGCCGCTCGGCCACCACGACGACCGCGCTCCCGGACCCGACCAGCGCGATCGCGCTCGCGACGGTGGGCATCGTGGCCACCACCCGGCGGCGGAGCCCGCGCTCGGCGAGCCGCTCGTCGAGGCCGTCCCGGGTACGCCCGCGGCGGGAGATCAGGACGTGATCGGCGGCGGCGAACCGTTCGAGGGTGAGCGGGGCCGGGTCCCGGGACACCACGATCAGCCGGTCTTCCCCGACGACCTGGTGGTTGATCTCCGGCGCCGGAACGGCCGAGCCGAGCTCCAGATCGACGTGTCCGCGGGCCAGGTCGGGCGTGTCGACCGGGGCCTCGGCCAGGAACCGGACCGTCACGCCGGGCGCCTCGGTGGCCGCGGCCAGCACCTGTGGGGCGACCGCGCCGACCAGCGCGTCGTGGCCCTGGATCGTGAACGTGCGCCGCAGGGTGGCCAGGTCCAGGGCCTGGGTCGGGGTGAGCACCTCACCGGCCCGCTGCACCAGCGTCCGTACCTCGTCGCGCAGGGCCAGCGCGCGAGGGGTGGGCGTCATCGTGCGGCCGGTGCGGACCAGGATGTCGTCGCCGGTGGCCTTACGGATGCGGGTCAGCGTCCGGCTCATCGCGGGCGCCGACAGGTGCAGGCGGTCGGCCGCGGCCTGGACGCTGTTCTCCTCGAGGAGTGCGTCGAGTGCGGTGAGGAGGTTGAGGTCCACGCGGTGCAGGGTAAGCGGGACTCAATCCCAGAGCGCCAGCTGGCGCGGGCCGGTGCCGACGACCGTGCTGTACTGGCCGCTCTGCAGGCAGCGGGCACAGGTGACCGCGTCGTCGGTGGGCACCAGCGCGTCGAGCTCGAAGCCGGCCACGCCGACCCGGCAGGCCGGCGCCGGTACCCGGATCTCACCCAGCCAGCGTTCGGGGTGCACGGCATGGACGACCGACGAGCCTCGGACCCGCCCGTTACGCCCGGCGAACTTCTCGACGACGCTAGCCGCGACGCTCGCGAACGCCTCCACGACCGTAGTCATGCTCCGTGTGTACCACCGGGGTCCGACAACTAGGCGGAAACGAGGGCCGGATCGGGCTCCCGCGTAGCGTCCGCCTGGGTGTCGGTGGCCCGGACGACCGCCACCCCGACCAGGACGACCAGCCCACCGACCAGCTGCGGAACACTCGGCACCTGGCCGACCAGCAGCGCGGCGAAGAGCACCGCGAACAGCACCTCGGTGAGCCCGACGAACGAGGCGACGGTCGCGCCGAGCAGGCGCGCAGCGCCGACCCCGGTGCTGTACGAGAGCGCGGCCGCGATCACCGAGAGGCCGAGCACGGGGACGAGCCAGCTGACCTGCTGGCCGAACAGCTCGACCGAGACGTTTGTCGCGTGCATCGGCAGCACTCCGACCAGCGCGAACGCCCCGAACGTGAGCGCCCCGACGACCATGCCGCTCCAGGCCACGACCAGCGGCGGGAGCGCGTCGTCGGTGCGCGACGAGATGACGAAGTACGTCGCCAGCCCGGTGCCGGCGAGCAGCCCCCAGATGACGCCGACCAGGTCCAGCCCCCCGGACGGGTTCAGGACGAGCACCAGACCGCCGATCGCCGTCACCACCCCGGCCAGCGTGAGCCAGCGCGGGCGGCGCCGGGTGCGGGCCCAGACGTAGAGCACGACGAGCACGATGCCCATGTACTCGAGCAGCAGCGCGACGCCCACGTCGAGCCGTTCGACCGCGTTGAAGAAGAACAGCTGGCACCCGGCGACGGCGAGGATGCCGTAGAGCGCGACCGTGCCGAGCTTCGCGCGGAGCAGGCGCCAGCGGCCGCGCATCTGGAGCAGCGCGGGCGGGGTGAGGACCAGTGCGGCCAGCGAGATCCGGATCGTGACGACGGCGCCGGAGCTCCAGCCCTGCGAGAGCAGCGAGTCGGCGAAGCTCCCGGCGGTGCCGAACGAGGCCGCCGACACCAGCGCCAGACCGAGCCCGATCGCCCCACGGTGCTTTGTCGCGTAAGACCCAACCGCCGTTACACTCATGACGCCGACCGTAGGAGCTCCCGCCGTAAGGAGTCAAGATGCTTTTTGCTCATGACACCGAGGCGTCGCTGGCGGCGGCGGCCGAGCTGGTGAACACCGCTCACGAGACCCCGGACGGGCTACGGACCCCGGCCGACGTCGTCGCGTTCGTGGATCGGTGGAGCTACACCGGCCGGGTGGCCGGGGATGCCGAGGAGCTGGCCGCCGTCCGGGCGGTGCGGCCCCGGCTCGAGCGCCTGTGGCACGCCGACCGCGACGAGGTCGTCGAACTCACCAACGCGATGCTGCGCGAGACCCGCGCGTTGCCGCAGCTCGTGCGGCACGACACCTGGGATTACCACCTGCACGCGGTGCCGCCCGAGGCGGACCTCGCGGTGCGGATCCTGGTGGAGACCGGGATGGCGATGGTGGATGTGGTGCGGCTCGAGGAGCTGGGCCGGATGCGGATCTGTGCCGCCGAGGACTGCGACGACGTGCTGATCGACCTGTCGAAGAACCGGAGCAGGCGGTTCTGCGACAACGGCTGTGGCAACCGGACGAACGTGGCCGCGTATCGGGCCCGAAAGGCCGGTGGCTAGGCCCGGTGTCGCCGGGCGCGAGCGTGGCCGGGTGGCCTCAGGCCCAGCGGGCGAAGAGGGTGGCGGCGGTGGCGGCGAAGTCGGGGTCGAGGCCGGCTTCGGTGCAGGCGTCGGCGATCTCCTCCATCTCCGGCGCCCAGCGCCAGGCCTTGGGCCCGACCGAGGCCAGGGCCCGCGGGTCCGCGACCGGCGTCCCGGGCAGCGCGTCCGCGGTGATCGTCCGCAGTTCGGCCAGCACCCCGTGTGCCTCGGCCAGCGCGTTCGCCTGCGCGGCGAGCGCGTACGAGATCTTGTTGTACGACGCGAACGCCAACTTCAATGCGGACGCCTGCCCGACCGGCCCGTCGAGCACCAAGGTGCGCACCGACGTCCCGGCGAAGACCTCGGCGACCCCGCTGGCGCCCGGCCCGGACAGACACAGCGTGGTGGTGCCCGCCCCACCCGGCGGCGGCCCGATGATCCCGCCGTCGACGACCCGCGCGGTCGGCAGTACCGAAGCGATCTCCCGAGCCCGGGCCGGGCTGATCGCGTTGGCGTCCACGTAGACCCCGTCGAACCCGGTGGCGGCCACGTCGCGGGCCACGCCCCCGGCGAAGGCCGGCGGGCAGATGCTCAGGATCAGGTCGCACCGGTCGGCCAGTTCGGCCAGATCGCGAGCCGGATGGAAGCCCGCCGCCCGCTCCCGGGTGGCCGCACTCCGCCCGGCGGGAACCCACCAGACGTCGGGAGCCAACTCCCGCCCGATCGCCGCCCCCATGGCCCCCGGATGCAACACCCCAACCGTCATCCACCGACCGTACGGGCTCTGATGCCGGCCAGGACGAACTCCAGGCCAGTCGCGAACGTGGCGTCGGGGTCTTCGTCCGGGCCGCTCGTGATCACATGCGCCAACGTCGGATACCGGTCCAGGACCCCGGTCAAATACGGCGCCACCGACCGGCGCCACTCGTCTTCGCTCTGCCCACTGACCCGAGCCGCCCGCCCCTCCGCCACTTCCTGCCGCACCGCACCGATCGCGTACGCGGACACGGCCCCTACGGCCCGCCAGGCGGACGCCGGGTCGTCGGCTCCCCCGACGGCCGCGAGCGTCGCGTCCAGGTTCGCCAGCGCGTTCGGGCCGATCTGCGGCCGCCCGCCCATCAGGTCCGCGAACCACTCGTGCCGCCGGACGGCGTCCCGGATCGCCAGTGCCCGGTCGCGCAGGGCGTCCGCACCGGGCGGGGGCATCTCGCCGTAGACCTCGTCGACCATCAGGTCGAGGAGTTCCTCTTTGGTCGCGATGTAGCCGTACAGCCGCATCGGCCCGGCGCCGAGCGCGGCCCCGACCTTGCGCAACGACACCGCGTCGAGCCCCTCGGTGTCGGCCAGGTCGATCGCCGCCCGGACGATCGACGCCCGGCTCAGCGGCGTCGGCGCCGGCCGGCTCGGGGGTTCGGGTCGCTCCCACACCAACATGGAAACAGGCTACGCCGTCCACCCCAATACACTGTATTGTAAAAATACAACGTATCGAAGGAGGCATGACCATGCGCATCGCGATCATCGGCGGCGGCCCCGGCGGCCTGACCCTCGCCCGCACCCTCCACGTCCTCGGCCTGGAGTCGACGGTCTACGAACGCGACCCGTCCCGCGACGCCCGCGGTCAGGGCGGCATGCTCGACCTGCACACCGACACCGGCCAGCGCGCACTCCGGGTGGCCGGCCTGGAGGATCAGTTCCTCGTCCACGCCCGGCGCGAGGGCCAGGACTTCCGTCTGCTCGACGAGACCGGCACGCTCCTGCTCCGGGTCGACACCCCGGACGACGCCCCGCTGGCCCGGCCCGAGATCGACCGGTCGGACCTGCGTGACTTACTGCTCGACTCGCTCCCGGACGGAACGGTCCAGTGGGGCAAGGCCCTGACGACGGCCGGCGACGAACTCCTCTTCCACGACGGCACCGCCGCCGGCTACGACGTGCTGGTCGGCGCCGACGGCGCGAGGTCACGCGTCCGGCCGCTGCTCACGGACGCCGAGCCGGTCCCGGTCGGCGTCGAGCACGTCGAGCTCGGCATTCCGGACGTCGACCGGACGCACCCGCACCTGGCCGCGGTCCTCGGACGGGGCAACTACTGGGCGCTCGGCCCCGGTCAAGGGCTCGGGGCCCAGGTCAACGGCAGCGGACGCGTTCGCGTGTACCTGTCGTTCTACGAAGGCCACGACGTTCCACCGTTGACCAAGGACGCCCTGGCCCGGGCCTTCGACGGCTGGGGCCCGGACGCGCAGGACCTGATCCGGGCCTGCGACGACGAGATCGTGCGCCGGACGATCACGATGCTGCCGCCCGGCCTCACCTGGACGCCGAACCCCCGCGTCACGCTGATCGGCGACGCGGCCCACCTGTGCCCGCCGTCCGGCGAGGGCGCCAACCAGGCCATGCTCGACGCCTCCGAGCTCGCCCAGGCCCTGGCCGCGCAACCCGGCCGGCCGGACGAGGCGATCCGGGCGTACGAGGCGTCGATGTACCCGCGCAGCACCGCGGTCACGGAGGAGTCGCTCCGGATTCGCGACATGCTCCGGGCGGGCGCTCAGGAGACACTGCGATTCTTCGCGCGTTAACGTCAGCATCATGCCGGTACTCCTCGCGCCGACCGTCGCACTCCACGACAGCTGGCTCGAGGCGCGCACGGAGTGGAGCGACGACGAGTACCCGCACGGCAGCGGGCTGCGTCCGGAGTACGACGTGGACAGTCCGGCCGGCTTCGCGGCCTGGATCGACAGCCTGCACCGGCGGAACGACTACGACGTGCCCGCGACCTACTGGTGGATCGTCGAGGACGACGTCTACCTGGGGGCGATCGCCCTCCGGCACACGCTTACTCCGCCGCTCCTGCAGGTCGGTGGCCACATCGGCTACAACGTCCGCCCGTCGGCCCGCAATCGGGGCCTGGCCACCTGGGCGCTCGGGGCCGTCCTCGACGAGGCCCGGGCGATGGGGCTCAGCCGGGTGCTGATCACCTGCAAGACCAGCAATCTGGCGTCGGCCCGGGTGATCGAGCACCGGAGCGGAGTACTCGAAGACACCCGCATCACCGACGAAGGCCTCACCTACCGCTACTGGGTCGAACTGAAGGGCTGACAATGCACGCGTTCCGCCAGGCCGCCGAGGCCCGCGACACGGAGGCGATCGAGGCGCTGCTCGCCGACGACGTCGTGTTCACCAGCCCGGTCGCGTTCAAGCCGTACCCGGGCAAGGCGCTCACGCTGGCGATCCTCCGTGCCGTCCTGCGCGTCTTCGAGGACTTCCGGTACGTCCGCGAGTACGAGGGCACCGACGCGCACGACTCGGCGCTGATGTTCACGGCCACGGTCGACGGCAAGGCGCTGCAGGGCTGCGACTTCCTGCACACCGACGCCGACGGCCTGATCGACGAGCTCACCGTGATGGTGCGTCCGCTCTCGGCCGCCCACGCGCTCGCCGAGGCGATGAACGCTCAGTTCGACCAGATCACCCGCGAGGCGACGGCGAGCTGAAAGCCGCGATCAGCCGGGCCCAGGCGTCGTCCAGGTCGGCGTCGGCCGGGAACCGTCCGGCCAGTTCGAGGTCGACCAGGCCGTGCGCGGCCCCCCACACCACCCGGGCCAGCCCGTCGTCGCCTCCGAGCGCGTCGATCAGCGGGACCGCGGCCGTCTCGCACCGGAGCGGGCGGCGGGTCGCCAGCGCGTACAGGCGCGGGTGGTCCAGCGCCCACCGGCGGTAGGTGGCGGCCAGCGCGGCCAGGTCGCCGTCCGAGCCCTCGAGGGCCTCGGCCAGCAGCCGCAGCGCGCGGTCCTGCAGCGCCGCCTCGATCTCGGTCTTGTTCGCGATGTGCTTGTAGAGCGACGGCGCGCGCATCGAGAGCGCGGCGCCGAGCCGTCGCATCGTGAGGCCTTCGAATCCTTCGGCCTCGAGAATCTCCTCCGCCGCATCGACGACGTCGTCCCGCCGGCTCATCCGTTCTCCTCGTCAGGGCAGACTGTCCGGCGTCTCCGCTCCACGTCTGAAGGAGGTACCGGTGTTCGCGGTGGAACTCGGCGACGGTGCGCAGCTCCGTCCCCTCGAACCTCGACACGCGGACGAGTTCCTGCGGCACATGGATCGAGGGCGCGAGTTCATCGGGCGCTTCATCGGCCTCGCCGACGCCGTGAGCGACCCGGCGTCGAGCCGCGCGTTTCTCCGCTCGTACGCCGAGAAGGCCATGGCCGACAGCGGCCGCATCTACGGAATCTGGCTCGACGGCACCCTCGTCGGCGGTGTCCTGTTCCGAACGATGGACGTCGAGCAGGGCACCGCCGAGGCCGGCTGCTGGCTTGAACCGGCGGCGGTGGGACGCGGGCTGATCACCAGGGCCGCGCGTCGCATCATCGACTGGGTGATCGACGAGCGCGACATCCATCGGGTCGAGTGGCTGGTGTCGTCCGGGAACACGCCGAGCATCGCGGTCGCACGCCGGTTGGGGATGCAGCGCGACGGCGTTCTGCGTGGGGCCCGTCTGCACCGCGGGCAGCGCGCCGATCTCGAGGTCTGGTCGATCCTCGCTCCGGAGTGGCGCGCCGCCCGCGTCCTCCCGCCTACGAGCGGGTGATCACCGGGCATTCCACCTGGGAGCCGTAATCGCGGAGCGCGCCGCTGTAGACCCACCCGTTCACGCCCCTGTCGTGGTCCCGCAGGTACGTCCACCGCCCGGTCGGCGCGGTCGTGCTACAGAAGTAGATGAGCAGGTCGGCCGGGCTCACCACCGTGATCGCCGCGCACTCGGGCCCGGGCGCCACCCGCAGTTCGGCCGGCGCCGGGAAACGCACCCGGCTGCCGGGTTGCGGCGCCGTCGTGTTCGCGTAGGCCGGGACGCACCCGGTCACTCCGGTCGCGGCGGCGTCCGCCGCCTGCGCCTGCTGCGCTCCGAGGCCGACCACGGTGAGCGGTACGAACGCGGCCACTCCGACCGCTCCCGCCACCTTCCGTCCGACGTTCATTCACTGCTCCCTCTGTGTCACGGACCTACAAACAGACAATCTGGACGCACACCCGCGCGCAATGAGGGAATCGCCGATAGTCCGGCCAGGCCGACGGGATGAACGGCGGCAACTTCTCGGCGGCACCATGGCGCAGCTCACTAACCGGGTCTTTCCTGGCATAAGGGAAATCCCTTAGTTTTGCCTCGACCCCACCCAGCAATCCGAGTAGGTGCACGATTCCTACGGTGTCTCCGGACCGCCCCCGCCTGAGCGCAGACGTCGAGTTCGTCGGCCGCGACCGGGAACGCACGTCCCTCGAACAGCTCTTGGACGGCCTGCCCACGGCCGGCGGCGCCCTGCTCGTCCGCGGCGATCCGGGGGTCGGCAAGACGACGCTGCTGGACTACGCGGAACAGCTCGGCGCCCCGAAGTTCCCGGTGCTCCGGGTGCGTGGGGTCGAGACCGAGATGTCGCTCCCGTTCGCCGCGCTGGGCGAGCTCCTCCTGCCGCTCCGCCGCCACTTCGGCGCGGTACCGCGGGCCCAGCGGGAGAACCTCGAGGCGGCGCTGGCGCTCAGCGAGCGGACGCCCCGGTCGGGCGTGAACCCGTACGCGGTCTGCGTGGCGACGTTGAACGTGCTGGCGTCGGCGGCGAACCCCGATCCGCTGGTGATGCTCGTCGACGATCTGCAGTGGGTGGATCCCGACTCGGGCCAGGTCTTCCGGTTCCTGGCTCGCCGCGTAGCGTCCGACCGAATCGCGTTCGTGGCCGCGAGCCGCACCACCCTCGACGACCCCGGCGGATTCACCACGGTGGAGATGCGGGGCATGGACGAGGCCGAGTGCTCCGAGGTGCTCCGCAGCCGCGGGCTGGCCGTCGAGGCCGGCGTCCTGCCCGCGTTGATGTCGTTCTCGCGGGGCAACCCGCTGATCCTGCTCGAGTTCACCTCGCGGCTGAGCCCGGCGCAACGGCGGGGTGACCAGCCGCTGCCCCGGTCGCCGGCGGCCGGTCAGCGGGCCGAGGAGGGGTGGGCCGCGCGCCTGCGGGCGCTGCCGGAGCCGACGCACCGGGCGCTGGCGCTGGTCGCCGCGGCCCGGGAACCGACCATCGACGCGCTGGAGCAGGCGCTGACCGCGACCGGCCTGTCCCTGCACGACCTCACCCCGGCCGAGGAGGGCCGGCTGGTCACGATCGACGAGGACCGCTACGAGTTCGTGCACCCGATCCTGCGGAGCGTGGCGTTGCGGACGGTGACCGCGGCGGTCCGCCGGGGCGCGTACCGGGTCCTGGCCGAGGGGGCCACCGGCGCGGTCCGGGCCTGGTACCGGGCCAGCGCGGTGACCCGGCCGGACGAGGACGTGGCGGCCGGGCTGGTGACCGCCGCGGTCGAGGCCGGGCAGTGCGGTTCGTACCTGGCCGCGGCCCACGCCTGGCACCGCGCGGCCGAGCTGACCCCCGAATCCGAGCGCTCGGCCACCCGCCTGCTCGACGCGGCCCGGAACGCGCTGCTCGGTGGCGCCTGCGACGAGGCCGCGGCCTGGTGCCACCGGGCCCAGGCGGTGGCGACCGACCCGCGCCTGCGGGCCGACATCGCGCTGCTCCACGGGCAGGCGCTCACCTGGATGGGGCGGATCCGGGAGGCGCTGAGCCTGCTGGTCGCCGCGGCCGAGCTGGCCGCGCCGCTGGACACCACCCGGGCCGCCCTGCTCGCCGCCGCCGCGGTGGTACCGGCGCAGATGAGCGCCGAGCCGGTCGCGGCCGAACGGTCCGCCAGGCGAGCGATGGAGCTGAGCGGCGGCGACAGCAGCGCCCGGCTGGCCCTCTGTCAGGCGCTCTGCATGACCGATCGGAACGAGGAGGCGAACGTCGCGATCGACCGGATGATCGCCGAGCTCGCCCCGGCCGACCCGGCCACCGCGGCGATGGTGTTCGGCGGTGTCGCCCATGCGTCACTGGCGCTGGACCGGTTCGACGACTCCCAGCGACTGCTGCACCAGCTGCTCGACGGCGCCCGCCGCACCGGCGACCCGGCCGCGTACGCCTACGCGTTCGGCCTCCGCAGCGAGCTCGGGTGGCGGACCGGTCAGTGGTCGGCCGCCTATGCCGACGGGCTGGAGTCGCTCGCGAAAGCGGCCGCGCTGCGACACCGGGGCACCGAGGCGGTCGCGCACCTCGCCCTGGCCAAGGTCGACGCGGCCCGCGGCGACCACGCGACCTGCGAGCGGCGCGTCGCCGAGGCGTTCGAGTCCACCGACTTCTCCCACGTCCGGTCGATGCGGTTCCTGCGGGCCGGGGTGCTCGGCCTGAACAGCCTGAGCGCCGGAGCCTGCGCCGACGCCGCCGTGCACCTGGCCCACGCCCACGAGCTGTTCGTCCGGTGCGAGCTCGGAAACCTGAACACCGGCTGGTTCGCCGGCGAGCTGGTGGAGGCGCACGTCCGGGCCGGCAACCCGGCCGCGGCCCGGGACGCGATGGTCTGGATCGAGGGCTGTGCCCGCCGGACCGGGATGCTCTGGCAGATCGCGATCGCGGCGCGCGGCCGGGCCCTGGTCGCCGACGATCCGGACGAGATCGAGGCCGCGTTCCGCACCGCCCTCGACGCCCACGAGCGCCACCCGGCGCCGTTCGATCAGGCCCGGACGCTGCTCTGCCAGGGTGAATGGCTCCGGCGGGCGCGGCGCAAGGCCCAGTCGCGGGCCCCGCTGCTGGCCGCGCACCGGACGTTCTCGCAGCTGGGCGCCCGTCCGTGGGTCGAGCGCTGCGTGGCCGAGCTCGCGGCCAGCGGGCACGCGCCACCCGGCGACCAGCCGGCCGGCGGACTCGACCGGCTCAGCCCACAAGAGCTGCAGGTGGCCCGGATGGTGGCCGAGGGCCTGACGAACGCCGAAGTGGGAGCGGCGCTGTTCATCTCGGCCAAGACCGTGGAGGCGCACCTGACCCACGCCTACCGCAAGCTCGGCGTCCGCTCCCGGGCCGGCCTCACCCGGGTGGTCACCGAGTGCGGGCTGGACTAGGGCAGCGGTACCACGATCCGGCCGCCCGGCTCGGAACTCTCAGCCGCGTCGAGCATCGCGGCAGCGATCGTCGCCCGGCTCACCGACGCCGGGTGCCGAAGGCGCCGAGCCAGACGACCCGGGCCGGGCCGGCCGCCACCACCGCCCGAGCTCCCGCGGTCAGCACGCCGGGTGCGTCGGTGACGCCGAGCGCCGAGACGACGGTCTCCCGGCCGGCCAGGGCCTGCGCGATGCTCTCGGCGTCGAGCACGTCGGCGGCGACGCGGGTGAGCCGCGGGCCGTCCGGCAGGCGTTCCGGATGTCGCGAGATCGCGGTGACCTCGTGCCCGCGATCGAGCGCCTGCCGGGTCAGCTCGACGCCGACCGCTCCGGACGCGCCGAGGATCGTCAGGTTCATGCCAGCCATGCCAGCGCTGCCAGCACGGCCGCGTGCAGGCCGGACGCGACGACGAGCAGCGGGAACGTCGTCGGCACGGTGTTGCGGACGAGCAGCGCGCGGTCGGACAGGGCGGCGAACGTGCGGCCGAAG
Organism: Cryptosporangium phraense; assembly: GCF_006912135.1. NCBI lineage: Bacteria > Bacillati > Actinomycetota > Actinomycetes > Cryptosporangiales > Cryptosporangiaceae > Cryptosporangium > Cryptosporangium phraense. Next base: position 23,064 of record NZ_VIRS01000018.1, read on the forward strand.
CGGGCGTGCACCTCGGGGGTGTTGCCGGCCTGGCTGGCGGTCACGATCGCCGCGTCCAGATCGGTCTTGGCCGACACCCGCAGCGGGCGGCCGTCGAGGAACGCGCCGCCGCCGCGCACGGCCGTGTAGGTGAGGTCGCCGATCGGCTGACGGACCACGGTCAGCTCGGGGACGCCGTCGTTGAGCAGCGTGATCGTGACCGCCCAGTCCGGCAGCCCGCGGACGAAGTTGACGGCCCCCTCGGCGCCGTCGACGACCCACCATTGGCCCGGCGGGACCTCGGCCCCGGTGTCCTCGTCGAACCACTGGACGCCGGGTAGTAAGTCGCGCACGACCTGAATCAAATGCATCCTTGCTAGGCCTAGAATTACCCAGATGCATTCGTGCGTCGGTGCCTCCAGCGGTTGACCAGGCGGGTCAGGACGCCGGTCAGCAGTAGCAGGAGTAACGCGCCCCAGTTGATCTGCTTCACCACGACCGCGATCAACGAGATCGCCACCAGCAGGAACGTGCTCACGGCCGACGGCACGATCCGGTCCCCGTAGGCCTCGACGTCGGCACCCTCCTTGAACAGCGCCGGCCGGCGGGCCAGGTAGGCGCTCAGCGCGGTCAGACACCCCGAGCTGATCACGAGCGTCACCAGGTAGAGCCCTCGTGCGCCGGGGTCCGTGTCGTAGATCTCGATCAGCGCCGTCGGGTACGGCAGAAAGACGATCGTCATCGCCCAGACCATCGTGATCCCGACCAGCACGCTGTCGTAGGACTCGATCGGCTCCAACAACCGGTGGTGCACGCGCCAGAACCGGAAGATCACGACGAAGCTGAGCACGAAGCTCCCGTACTTCGTGATCGCCTCGGTGCTCAGCACGAACTCGCTGAACGGCTCGTCAGACGTGAGGTTGGACGTCATCTCGACCAGCGGCAGGATCAGCAGCGTGACCGCGATGGCCACGATCGCGTCGATGAACGTCAGGTACCGATCGAGGCTGAGGGGTGTGCGCACCCGGCGAGCGTAGAACGTCGGATGCGCCGACCAACTTCAGCGCCGTCGCGCTGCCGTAGCGGCCACCGCGACCGCGGCCCCCGCCAGCACCACCGCCCACCGGTCATGAGCCGCCCCCCAACCCGGATCACCCACCCCGACGAACAACGCGACGCCGCGCGGCAGCAACGCCAGCCCCCCGAACAGCCCCAACAGCGCCGGCCCGGTCACCGGCGACGCGACCCCGCGCTCCACCAGCCCCGTCCCGAAGACCGCCAGCGCCAACGCCACCGCGACCATCGCCGCCGCCTCGAGCCCGGTGCCGGGCAGCCGCAACGCCCGCCCGACCCCGTCCTCGGCCCCGGCCAGCACGATCCCGACCGCCACCGCCCACCAGACCCCGGACGCCACCACCGCGAACACCACCCGTACCGCCGTGGGAACCCACGCCGGAACCGGCACCACGACGGTCGTCGGCTTGGCCGGATCGTCCAGCAGGAACACCACCCCGACGGCCGCGCACACGGTCGCCAGCCGCAGCTGGAGCGTCAGCGACTCCGGGTCGAGCGCCGTGGCCAGCACGGCCGGAATCGCCAGCAGCACCCACCCGGCGATCGCCCCGGCCAGGAACGACCCGACCCGCGCGGCCCGGACCGTCGGCCGGGCGGCCACCGCGAGCAGCGTCAGCGTTCGCATCCGACCCGCTCCGACTCCGGCGGCTGCGCGGCCACCGACACCCCGGTCAGCTCGGCGAACCGCTCGACCCGGGTGTCCGGCGCGGTCAGTTCGGCCCAGTGTTCCCGAACCGTGGCCGACGCCCCCGGTGCATCGAGCAGGGCGAGCCCGGAGTACGCGTCCGAGTCCGGCACCGAGATCCCGCTGTACCCGGACAGATCGCTGAACACCAGCGCGTTCCAGCTCTGCTCGTCCAGCTCCCGTAACCCGTCCGGGGCGGCCTTCCCGACCAGCCACACGAGCAGCGCGCCCCGGGCACCGCAGACCGACATCCCGCTCCGCGTCGGATGCCCGGCGATCAGGCGGTACGCCACCGCGGCGGCGAAGACGGCCTCGTCCGGTGGCGAGCCCCAGGTGGTTCCGACCGGGATCGCGTCCGGCGTGCCGGCCGCCGCGCTCGCGCGCTGGTCGGTCGCCAGCCGGTCGCTCTCCTTCGCGGTGCTGCTGGTCAGGATCGGCTGACCGTCGACCCACACCCGCTGCCGGACCGCCAACCCGGGCGACGACACCCACGGCACCGCCGCCCGGACGTCCCGCACGACCTTGTCCCAGCCCGGGATCCACGGCGTGAAGTCGTCGAACGCGCAGTACTTCACGCCTCCGACGCTCCGGCACGTCTGCAGAGCCGCCGGGTCGTCCGTCGCGGTCTTGCGCAGCGCCGCCACCGACGACGACGTCCGGAACTGCGTCGTCCCGCCGAAGACCACCAGCGTCACCGCGATTCCCGCGGCCAGCCACACCCGCCGGGCGCCCGAGCGCAGCAGCGCCAGCACGCACACGACCAGCAGCAGGCCGATCACGTACACCAGGTGCCGCCCGGCCGGCCGGTCCAGCAGCTCGGACGGCACCGGCATCGTGAACTCCGCGGTGACGGTCGGGAACAGCAGCCGGGACCGGGACGGGTTCGAGGCGCCGATCGGCAGCACGAACGCGGCCGCGACCAGGAACAGCGCGATCAGCGGAGCGACGATCGCCGACCGCACGACCCGCCCCAGCAGGACGCCCACCGCCCCCAGCAGCCCGACGACGACCGGCGCCGTGAGCAGGTCGAAGACGTTGATCCGGCCGGCCGCCCCGGGCAACGCGGCCAGGATCGCCATCCGCACCCCGACCAGCAGCAGCGCCAGCCCGGCCGGGCCCGACAGGGCCAGCAGCAGCGCCCCGGTGCGCCACTGCGCCGGGAGCACCAGCACGTCGAAGAACTCGTCGGCCCGGTGGCGGTGCGGTCGCAGCGTCGCCAGGTTCGCGGTGATCAGCGCCCCGCTGCCGAGCACGAGCAACGCGATGAACTGCGTCGTCGCCATCTCCGTGCTGAGCACCGGATAGGAGTTGGGCGACAGCGCCAACCACCCGTACACCCAGGGCGTGACGAACAGCATCCCCGCGACGGCCGTCACCGGCGACTGCAGCATCCGCCTCGCCTCGACCCGGGCCAGCGCCCGCATGGCCCGGCCCCGGTCGGGCGCCGACACGTCCAGTGCCGGTACCGCCAGCGTCGTCATGCCAGGTCCACCAGCGTGAGGTACCCGTCCTCCAGCGAGGGCGGCAGCAGGTCGGCGTCCGGCGGAGGCGTGCCGACGTTGCGGAACAGCCCGGTGCCGGTCCGCCAGGACGCCAACGCCCCCTCGCCCCGGGCGGTACTCGTCCACACCCGACCGTCGGCCAGCGCGGTCAGCTCGGCGGGCGTCCCGGTGAAGCGGACCGCGCCGTGGTCCAGCACGATCACCTCGCGGCAGAGCGACATCACGTCCTCGGTCTGGTGGGTGGAGAGCAGCACGGACCGCTGTTCGCCCAGGTCGGCGATCAGCTCGCGGAACCGCATCCGCTGCTCGGGGTCGAGCCCGACCGTCGGCTCGTCGAGGATCAGCACCGGCGGGTCACCGACCAGCGCGGCGGCCAGCGCGACCCGCTGCCGGGCCCCGCCGGACAGCGTCCGGATCCGGCTCCCGCGGCGGTCGCCGAGCCCGACCGCGTCCAGCGCGTCGCGGACGGCCGCGTGCCGCGACCGGCGCTCGGTCAGCTCCTTGAGGATCGCCACGTAGTCGACGAACTCGAACGCGGTGAACGACCGGTGGAAGCCCGGGTCCTGGGGCAGGTACCCGATCCGGCGACGGGTCGCGAGCCGGCCCGCGCCGGTCAGCGGGTCGAACCCGAGCACCCGGAGGTGGCCCGAGTCCGGCGTCGCCGCGGTCGCGACGACCCGCAGCAGCGTCGTCTTGCCCGCGCCGTTCGGCCCGAGCAGCCCGGTGACCCCGGTGCCCAGTTCGAAGGACACGTCGTTCAACGCCACCGTGCGGCCGTAGCGCACGGAGAGACCGGCGCCGGAGACGGCCACGTCGGTCGTCGTCATCGAGACCTCCAGGAAAAAGTGCGGGTGCGGTCGAACGCGGCGGCCTGCCGCCGGAGGGCGACCGCGGCCACCGCGGTCGCGACCGCGACCGCCAACTGGCCGGTGACCGTGTAGAGCGGCGAGCCCAGCGACCGGGCTCCGGCCAGCACGACGACGCCGAGCCAGCCCAGGCTCACCACCGCGGCGGCCGGCACCGACCCGAGCCGCGGGGTGAACAGCAGCGTCAGGAGCGTCAGCGCGAGCGATGGCAGGAACCAGCCGACGATCCGCAGCCCGTAGCCGGTCATGAACAGGCTGGCCACCCCGGCCAGCACCGTGTTCACCGACAGCACGGCCAGGCAGCGCAGCAGCAACAGCCGGAACGTCGAGAACGGCGCGACGACCGTCGTCTCGTACGTCGGATCGATGCCTGGCCCGAACGACACCGCGACGCCCAGCAGCGGCAGCAGCGGCGTCAGCGTGAGGAACACGACCGGCTGGAAGACGTGCGCCATCAGCGCGGCCAGCGCCAGCGTCACGGCGACCGCGGTCAGCCACGACCCGCGCAGCGCCGGCGTCGCCACCAGCAGCCGCCCGGTGTGCGACGGCACCCCACACGCGGTCAGCGCGCGTTCGAACACCCCCGGACGCGGTGCGTCGAGCGCGGCGTCGAGCCGTTCCCACCCGGCCTCATCGTCGAAGGAGAGCCGGGAACGGCAGGAAGCGCACGCCATCAGGTGGGTCTCGACCGACCACAGCGCCGGGGCCGGCAGCGCACCGTTCTCGTACCCCTCGAGCAGGGACTCGTCGATGTGCCAACTCATGCCAGCTCCTGACGCAACTGCTGGCGGGCGCGCATGGCCCGCGTCTTCACGGTCCCGGCCGGGATGCCGAGCAGCACGGCCGCCTCACCGGTCGTCAGCCCGTCGAGGACCGTCGCCTGCAGGACGGCCCGCAGCTCCGGTGAGAGGCGGCCGATCGCGCCGGCCAGGTCGCCGTGCTCGACGCCCCGGAGCACGAGGTCCTCGGCCGACGGTTCCGGAGTGGACACCCGGAACCGCGCCAGCACCTGGCGCAGGCGTTCCTTGGCCCCCTGCTTGCGCAGCGCGTCCACCAGACGACGGGAGCCGATCCGCCAGAGCCAGCCGGTGACGTCGCCCTGTTCGCGGTAGCGCGCGGCCCCGCCGCGCCAGATACCCAGGAACGTCTCCTGAACGACGTCGTCGACCATCGTCGGATCCGCGCAGCGGTGCCGCAGGCGCAGCACCAGCCATCCCGCGTGCCGTCGGTAGAAGGTCTCGAACGCCGCTCGATCACCCGCGGCCACCCGGGCCAGCAGGTCGTCGTCGCGCGGTGAACCGTTCACACCCCTCCATCGCACCGGGACGGCAATTCGGTTCTCCGACCGTACGATCTGGAGATGACGCTGCCCCGGTTTCGCCATACCGTGCTGGACTGCGTGAACACGCGCGAGCTGGCCGAGTTCTACCGGCAACTGCTCGGCTTCGAGTACCGGCCCGGGCACGAGGCGCCCCCGGCCGGGCAGCCCGACCCGAACGAAGACTGGCTCGTGCTGCGCAATCCGACCGGTCCCGGCCTCGCGTTCCAGCGCGTCGAGAGCCTGCCCGAGGTCACCTGGCCGGAGGGCCCGATCCCGCAGCAGCTCCACCTCGACCTGACCGTACCCGACCACGCCACGCTGGCCGAGGTCCACAAGCGAACGATGGCCCTCGGTGCGACGTTGCTGGACGACACCCGTTCGGATGACCCGGACGAGGCGATCTACGTCTACGCCGACCCGGCCGGTCACCCGTTCTGCATCTTCCTGGCGGCGGGCTGATCCCGGGTTACGGTGACTTCACCGGCGGCGAGAGGAGAGCGGCGTGGCGGGATGGTCCCTCCCCGGGCGTGCCCACGTCCCTTCCGGGCGCGCCAACGTCAAGCCGGCGCTGAGGCTCGCGGACGACCGCGGCCGTCCGCCCCGCGTCTCCGACGTGCGGCTGGCCGACCTCGGCGTCCACGCGCCGCACGGTCGGTACGCGCCCCGGGAGGCCGATCGAGCGCTGGCGACGCTGCTCACCGGCGATGCGCCGCTCGTCGTCGTCCACGGAAAGAGGTTGACCGGGACGACCCGCACCGTGGCCGAGGCGGTCCGCACCCACCTGCCCGACCACACCCTGCTCGCGTTCCATCCCGACCCGCGGGTGCCGCTCGCCGCGCTCGTCGCGGCCGCGAAGCGGCACGCGGCCGACGGCGCGGTCCTGTGGATCGACGCGGCCGGCACCACCGCGTTACGACAGCTCGGAGACATCGAGGTCCCCGACGGCGTGCGGGTCCTGGTCACGGCCCACTCCGGCCTGCTGGCCGGAGCCCGGCTGCCCGACCCGCTCGTGGGTGCGGCGGTCCAGGTCGGTTCGCTCACGGCCACCGATCTGGACGCCCTGCGAGCGGTCGATGTGGACGTACCGGCCGAGCCGAAACCGACCAGGCTCGGGCGGCTGGTCGTGCCGCTGGAGCCACTGCGCCGGGCCTTGGACGGGGACGCCGGGCTCGATCGGCAGGCGCTGCTGCGGGTGTTCGCGGACTGGCAACGGCTCGATCCGCCGGTCCCGCTGACGACCGAGGCGCTGGCCGCGCTCTACGTCGACTACCGGCGCGAGTTGGGGCCGGTCGGGGTGCCGACGCTCTCCCGGGCGCTGGAGTGGGCGGTCGACCGCGGGCTGGTGACCGCGGTCGGCAGCCGCGGTTTCTACTACGGCAGCGGGCTGCTCTCCGCGGTGGCCGACCAGCAGCGGACGCCGGTCAGCGGCCGGTTCTGGCGGTACGCGGCCCGCACGTTCCCGGCCGACCTGCGCCGGGAGGTGGGCCTGGCCGCGTTCGACCGCGGCGACTACCCGCACGCCCGGGACCTGCTCGACGACGTCGCCGACGTCCCGCCCCGGGTGATGTACGGCATCGCCTACCGGGCTCATCGCAGTCGCAGCGTGGCCATCGCCCGGCGCTGGTACGAGAAGGCGATCGCGGCCGGGTCGGTGCCGGCCCGCGTCGACCTGGGGGTGCTGGAGGCCGCCGAGGGGCGGGCGTCCGTGGCCCGGACGTGGTTCCGGGCCGCGATCGACGGCGGTGACCCGGGCGAGGCGTCCCGGGCCATGCACGGCCTCGGCGTGCTGGAGCGCGAGCACGGAAACCTGGACGAGGCCCGGCGCTGGTTCACCGGCGCGGCCGCCAGCGACGACCCGGTGCAGGCCGCGAGCGCGATGGTCGATCTCGGGGCGCTGGCCGAGGACCTCGGCGACGTCGACGAGGCCCGCTCCTGGTACGAACGAGCCCGAGCCCACTCCGGCCGCCCGATCAGCGTACTGAGGCCGGTCTGAGTGCGCCTGCGTAACGTCCGCCTCGACGATGTCGACGCCTACGTGCGGATGCGCTGCGACCCGGTGATGATGGCCGAGTTGGGCGGCCCGGTGCCCCGCGCGGGCATCGAGGACAAGGTCGCCCGGGACGTCCGCGAGGCCGAGGCCGACGAGAGCTGGATCCTGATCGTCACGCCGGACGACTCCGACGAGGTCATGGGACACATCGCGCTCTGGACGCACGAGCAGGTCTCTGAGATCGGCTGGATTGTGCTGCCCGAGTACCAGGGCCGCGGGGTCGGGAAGTGGGGCGTCCGGACGGTGCTCGACCGGGCCGCGGCGGACGGGCGGTGGGAAACGATCCACGCGTTCCCCGCCGTGACGAACGCCCCGTCGAACGGGATCTGCCGGTCAGTGGGCTTCACGCTGCTCGGCGCGGGAGTCACCGACTACAACGGGCACCGGCTCGTCACGAACCACTGGGTCGTCGGTCCGTCCGGGTAGGAGCAGGGCTACGAGTACGGCCAGTGCGGTGAAGGCGATCGTCCACCAGAACGTCGTCTCGTAGGCGGAGACGGCGCCGGAGGCGGCGGTGGCGCGGGCCAGCACGACGGCGAGGACCGCGCCGCCGAACGAGCCACCGACCTGCTGCGCGGTGCGGGTGAGGATGCTGGCGTGCGGGGCGTCGGCGGGGTCGAGGCCGCGGTAGGAGCCGGCGATCAGCGGGATCACCACCCCGCCGAGCCCGAATCCACGGACCACCAGCGCACCGGCCAGCAACCACTCGTTCGTACCGGCGTCGGCCAGCGCGAACGGAACCGTGCTGAGCGCGACGATGATCAGGCCGCCGAACACGAACCAGCGGGGCCCGTACTTGTCGGTGAGCCGGCCGGCGGCCGTGCGCGAGAGCAGCGACCCGAGGCCCTGCGGGGCCAGCAGCAACCCGGCGGCCAGCGCGTCGTGGCCGCGGACCTGCTGGAAGTACAGCGGCATGACCAGCATCGCCCCGTAGAGGACGAACCCGGAGAGGAACAGCAGCACGGCCGACGCGCTGAACGTCCGGTACCGGAACAGCTTCAGGTCGACGAGCGGCTCGGCCCGGCGGCTCAGCGCCCGCACCGCGAACGCGGCCACCAGCCCGGCCCCGACGACGATCGGCCCGACCACCGACGCGTGCCCGAACCCCTGGTGGACGCCGACCTCGGACAGCCCGTAGAGGATCGCCGCGATGCCGGGGGAGAGCAGGGCGAGCCCGGTGACGTCGAGTTTCGCGGAGGCGGACTCCGGACGGTCGGACGGCAGCAACCGCCAGGCCAGGACCAGCGAGAACAGGCACAGCGGGACGTTGACCCAGAAGATCCAGCGCCACGAGAACGAGTCGACGATCAACCCGCCGATCACCGGCCCCAGCACCGGGCCGAGCACCGCGGGCAGCCCGATCGTCGCGGTCGCCTTGCCGAGCCCGCGCTGGCCGACGGCCTGGACCGCGAGCGTCTGCATCACCGGCAGCATCAGGCCTCCGCCGGCGCCCTGCAGGATCCGGAAGCCGATCAGGCTGCCCGCGCTCCAGGCGAACGCCGAGCCGATCGAGCCGAGCAGGAACAGCGTCATCGCGAGGATCCAGGACCGCTTCCCGCCGATGCGGCGCAGCAGCCACCCGGTGATCGGAATGACCATGCCCAGGGCCAGCAGGTAGCCGGTGGTGACCCACTGGATCGTGGCCAGCGGGGTGTCGAGTTCGCGGGCCAGCGTGCGGAGGGCGACCGCGACGATCGTCGTGTCGAAGAGCACGGCCAGGACGCCGGGCACCATCACGATCGCCAGGGTCTTCAACTTGAGAGACATCGGCGCTCCTTATTTAGGAGACAAGCGTGTACCTTGAGATCGGCAGATGTCAATAAGAGGCAGGGGTGTATCTAATGGCGCAGACCCGCCGCCGTGGCGAGGAGCTGGAGGACGCGCTGCTCGCGGCGGCCTGGGAGGAGCTGAAGGAGGGCGGCTACCAGGGCTTCACGATGGAGGCGGTGGCCGAGCGGGCCCGCACCGGCCGGCAGGTCCTGTATCGCCGCTGGCCGAACAAGAAGGACCTGGTGATCGCCGCGATCAGCCGGTACTTCGACACGAACACGGTGGAGACGCCCGACACCGGCACGCTGCGCGGTGACCTGATCGCCTACCTGGTCTCGGCGTCGACCGCGCGCCTCGAGCTGATCGCGGTGTTCACGGTCGCGCTGGCCGAGTACTTCGACGACAGCGGTGAGAGTCCGGCCGACCTTCGGGCGCAGGTGCTGGCCGGGCGCCGGAGGGGTACGGATGTCATCTTCGAACGGGCGGCGGCCCGGGGTGAGGTGGAGCCGTCGCGGCTGACGCCTCGGATGGTTGCGCTGCCGTTCGACCTGCTCCGTAGTGAGCTGATGATGACCCGGCGCCCGGTTCCCGAGCAGACGATCGTCGAGATCGTCGACGACGTGGTGCTGCCCGCGGTCACGTCCGGCGCGCCAGCCAGGCTGTCGTCTCCCTGATCACCAGGGCCTGCCACTCGCGGGTCTGGGGATGGGCGTAGGTGGGGTCGTCGTGGACGGCGAAGCCGTGTTGGGCGCCCTCCAGTTCGATCAGGGTGGAGCGGGCCAACTGCGCGACGGCTTCGCGCGACGAATCGATCGGGACGAACGTGTCCTTGGTGCCGTGGACGATCAGCGTCGGCACGGCGATCCGGGGTAACGCCTCCCGCGCCGAGACCTGAAAGACCTCGTTGAGCATCGCCCGCCCCAGCCGGAACGTCGGCGAGTGCTCGACGAACCCCGCGCGGTCGAGGCGGGCCGCGCCGTCGGCGTCGATGTGATCGCCGGACCAGTACGGCTTCTCGTCGACGAACCGGCGCTTGTAGTCCAGCAACGGGTTGAACAGCACCAGATCGCGCACGTCGCCGGCCGCCGCCACCAGCGCGCACACCCCGCCGCTGAAGCTCGTCCCGATCAGCGTCGGTGCGCCGCCGATCGTCCGGACCTCGTCGAGCGCGGCGCGCACGTCGTTCGCGGCGGCCGAGAGCGTGAGCTCCTCCTGGCGCCCGGCGCTCCCGCCGTGCCCCCGCAGGTCGAAGCGGAGCGACGCGACGCCCACGTCGGCCAGCCCCTCGGCCAGCCGGACGTAGAACCCGCCCTCGTCCCGGGTGACGCCACCGCCGTGGACGAGCACCGCCGATCTCTCGACGGGGGACTCCGGCTGGGTCAGCGTGCCCTCGAGCCTGGTGCCATCGAAACTACGGAAAGTGACGTCCACATGCGACATTTGTTGCCTCCCGGTGCCGCAGCTCACTTCATCAGACCACTGAAGTGACTTTGCGTACACCAATTACGGTGGGGGCATGCGAGTGGGCATCGGATTGGGGATCGCGCTCGGAGCCGCCTTCGGGCTGCTGTTCCACAACCTCGCGCTCGGCGTCGCGTTAGGTGTGGCGATCGGCATGGGCTGGGGCGTCAGTTCCCGCAAGCGCTGACAAGATCGGTCCAGAGACCGATTGCCCCCGCGCGACGCGCGGACCGGTAGCGGCGCCGGAGCCCGCGGCGAGCTACCGTCACTCCATGGACCACGGGGAATACTGCAAAGCGCTGTTCCGCGAGATCGATCGGTTAGCTGCCCTCCTGCCGGACACCGATCTGACGACACCGGTCCCGAGCTGCCCCGCCTGGGATCTGGGCAAACTGGGCGGCCACGTAGGTGCCACCGAGCGGTGGGTCACCGCGATGATCACGTCGGGCTCCACCGAGAAGCTGCCGTTCGCCGAGTTCGAGGAGAACATCCCGACCGAGGCCACCGCTCTGTCCGACTGGGTCGCGGCCGGCGTCGACGGGCTGATCAGCGCACTGGTCGCCGCGCCCGCGCACCAGCAGGTCTGGACGCTGGGCGGCACGACCCGGCCGACCGCGTTCTGGGCCCGCCGAATGCTCCACGAAGCCGCCGTCCACCGCACGGACGCCGCTCTCGCGCTCAACGTCCCGGCCTCGGTCGACCCGGTCGTCGCCCGGGACGGCATCGAGGAAATCCTGACGATCCTGCCGTACGCGCCCCGCCTGGCCGGGTTCGGCGCGGTCCGCGGCGACGGCCAGTCGATCGAACTTGTGGCGACCGACGTCGACGCCCGGTGGCGCATCGACATCGGTGCGGCCAGCTTCGCCTGGCGTCCGACTGCGGCCGGTCAGGAGCCGGTCGAGGCGACCGTCACCGCGACCGCGACCGTCTCGAACCTCTACCTGTTCCTGTGGGGACGCCCGGCGGTCCCGCAGATCGCCGGGGACTCCAGCCTGCTGGCCCGCTGGTCGGCCACTACGGCTTTTTGACGTATTCGGAGAAACGAACAGCATTGCCGGACGGATCCCGGAACGCGCAGTCGCGGACGCCGTACGACTGCTCGACCGGTTCCTGCACCACCTCGGCGCCGGCCGCGGCCAGACGCTCGAACGTGGCCCCGCAATCGTCGGTCGTGAAGATCAAGGCGGTCAGGTTGCCCTTGGCCACGATCGCGCTGAACGTCTCGGCGTCCGGGCCGAGACGCATGGCCGGCGTCTCCAGCACGATCTCGACGTCCGGCTGATTCGGGGCGTGGAGGGAGAGCCAGCGGTTCGGGCCGAACGTCAGGTCTTCCTTGACCACCAGGCCGAGCAGGTCGCGGTAGAACGCGAGTGCTTCGTCCTGGTCGTCGACGACGACGAACGTGTGCGAGAGCGAAAGTTCCATGCCGGCCACGCTAGGCGCGGGCCGGTACCGCGCGCTTCTCCGAAACTGCTCGATCCAGGGCCAGCCGTTCGTAGTGGGCCCGGACGCAGCCCGGGACGCTGGTGACCGGATGCGACCGGGCCCGGTACGCGCTCGGCGTCTCGCCGACCAGCGCGGTGAAGCGGGAACTGAACGACCCCAGCGAGGTGCATCCGACCGCGAGGCAGACGTCGGTGACGCTCAGGTCTCCGCGCCGGAGCAGCACCTGCGCCCGTTCGATCCGGCGCGTCATCAGGTAGCCGTAGGGCGTCTCGCCGTAGGCGGCCCGGAACTGGCGGGCGAAGTGCGCCGGTGACATGAGCGCGGTGCGGGCCAGCGCCGGGACGTCGAGCGGCTGGGCGTACTCGCGGTCCATCCGATCGCGCGCGCGGCGCAGCCCGTCGAGGCTCACGAGGGCGTCACGGTGAAGAACTCGTAGCTGTGGCCGCCGCGGTCGTCGAAGTCGAGCGTGAGGTCGTCGTTGACCCGGACCGGCGCGAACGGTCCGGCGTCGGGGCCGGGTTCGAGACCGAGCAGCGCGCCGAAGAACCCGGCGGCCGCGTGCCGGTCACAGGCCCGGACGATCGTGTCGTTCAGCGTGACTGACACCTGGCCTCCGGGAAAGACGTATGCGGATCGCCTACGACTAGACCATGAACGACGGAGGCCCGGCGCCGGGAGTTGCGGCTCACCCCGGCCGGAACCGAACTGCTGGCCGCCGCCCGGGACTGGCAGCGCTCGACGTTCACCGAGCTCACCGCCGACTGGCCCGCCGACGACCGGGAGCGGTTCGGGGCCTACCTGGCCCGGCTGGCCGAGGATGTCGGAGCGTGATCAACGCACCTTCGGTGTGACCATGCGGAACTCGGCCGGTACTCCGGGTGCGCCGCCGGGCCGGTTGCGATACGCGGGCACGCCGACACATGTGAACAGCAGCGTGACCAGGTCCGACGGTTCCCGGAGCAGGGCAGGCACCTCGGAGTCGAGGAACGTCATGCCGGTGGCCCCGGCGCCGAGCGCGTAGGCGGCCAGGTGCAGGCGCCCCTCGACCAGGCCGGCTGCGAGCTGCGCCTCGCGGTAGGTGTGGTCGTCCAGGTCGGCGTCCCGGACGGCGGCGATGACGACATAGGACGCTTCGCCGCCCAGCTCCTGGCCGACGCAGATCCGGACCAGCTCGTCGCGGGACGTGTCGGTGTGCACCGGCGTCGACAGGTCGGGACAGCGGTACAGCCCCGGCTGTACGTCGTCGACGCCGTGCACGACGACCCAGTGCGGGACGTCGATACCGCGCAGCGCGGCGCGCAGCGACCACTCGAACGTGGCCCGGGGCAGGTTCCGGGCCGGGTCCATCCGGCGCTGCGAGCCCCGCTGCAGGATCACGACGTCGAGCGACTCCGACGGCGGAGCGTCGTCGAGCGGTGCCCCCGAGGACCACGGACGACCGAGCTCGTCGCGCTCACCGGCCCGCTGGGCCAGCGTGCAGAGCGGGAACTCGACCGACGGCAGCTCGCCGCACTCGGCCGGCCCGGTCGGGGCGATCGCCGGTTCGTCCGGGCCGAACGTCAGCAGGGCCAGCGGGTACTCGTGGACGCCGTCCGCCCCCACGAGCGCGCGCAGCGTCGCGTCGGGAAAGAGAGTTCGAAGGGACGGGGACAGCCCGGCGCTCGCCGTGGCCGCGGAGAGCTGCGCGAGCAGCGTGCCCGCGTCCCAGTAGAGGTGACGCCAGCCGCGCTCGGCGTAGCGCCAACCGGTGCGCCACGGAACGCCGGTCACGACGAGCGTGGTGGCGCCACCTACGGCGGGCGGGCCGACCTGCACGAGCGCGTGCGCACGGGGGTCGTACCAGTGGACGCCGTCCGGGACGCCCGGTACCGACCGCGTGCTGGCGTAGACCTCCAGCGGGAAGCGGGCCCCGGCCGAGCCGGAGGCGCGGAACGGGTGCGGGCGGCCGCGCCGCTCGGTCACCCGGGTGATGCCCGCGCCGAGGTAGAGGATCCGCCCGAGCTGCCGAGCATCCAGCTCGGACGCCGGTGTGGACGCTCCGGCCAGGGTCTCGGTGGCGCTCAGCGCCGGGGGCGGGAGGTCACGGGGGAGCGGGGTGACCGGGAGCCCGCGGTAGGTCTTGGTGAACGGCGGGCTGATCGCGACGTCGTTGGGGACGATGTCGTGACGCACGCGCGGATCGTCGGCGGGCACGTCCCACTCGCGGTCGTCGGAGTACGACGTGAGGCGGTGCAGCAGACCGGCCCCGCTATCCCCGTTCATCCACCAGACACTAGCGACGAACCGCGTCGAACAGCCGCTGGACGGCCAACGGGCGCTCGCTTCCCCGGCGCAGCACCCCGGCCAGCCGGCGCAGCTCGTGCCGGATCCGCGACGAGCTGAGATCGGTCGCCACGTCGTACGCGGCCAACCCGACCCGGGCCGCCTCCTCCGGACGCCCGGCCCGGGCCAGCGACGTGCCCAGCAGCGTGAGCGAGTAGGCCCGGTCGCGCCGGGAGAACCCGTGATGAGCCTGCCAGCGGGCGTGCGCCTCCAGCGCGCGCTCCGGCTCGCCGGCCTCGGAGTAACAGAGCGCGGTCTGCAGGGCGAACAGCGGATACCCGTAACCGGCGCCCAGGTCGTCGGGCGCATCGGCCGAGAGCAGGTCCTCGGCCTCGTGCAGCTTGGCCTGCACGGCCGGCAGCCGGGCACCCAGCATGGCCTGGGCGCGGGCCTCCTGCTGCGCGGCCTCGGCCCGCACCCGGTCGGGGACGTGCCACGGCCCCTCCTGCACCGCGCGGGAGAGCGTCAGCATCCGGGGTGCGTCCCGGTCGTCCCACGCGGCCTGGCTCTTGCGCAGCAGGACGTAACCCTGCATGGCCAGGTCACCGGCCTCCTGGGCCCACTCGGTGGCGCGGTCCCGCCAGTACGCCGCCTGGCTCGGGCCGCCGGCGTCCCGGTAGAGCCAGCCGGTGAACTCGGCCGCCCGCGCGCCCACGCCGAGCAGCGCGCCGCGGACGTCGCTGCGCACCGAGCGGGCACTCCGGTCGATCGCGCCGACCAGCCCGAGCGCCGCGGGCAGCGCCGCGCGGGGGCCCAGCGACCCGTCGTCCCGGGCCAGCGCGTCCAGGCGCTCGCGGAACTGGCCGACGACGTCCCCGTCGAAGTAGCGGCGGGCGTCGTCCAGGGCGGCGCTGATCTTGCTGAGGTCGTCCGTGCTGAGCGCGGGCAGCGAGGTCGGGATCTCGGGCTCGGGCGCGAACAGCTCGTCGGACATCAGATACGAGAACCGGTCGCGGGCCGGGCCGGACGCCTGGGCCAGCGCGGTGTCGAGCACCGCCTGCATGTCCGGCCGGGGACGGATGTCGGTGCCCGCCGACTCCCAGTTCGAGATCGTTCGGGCCGCGACGCCTAGCCGGTCGGCGAAGTCACGGATGGACAGGCGCAGCGCCTCACGCAGCGCACGCGCCTCACGTCCGGTCCAGTGCGTGACAGCAGTCATCCGGCCTCCGGGCGCGTCGACGTCAGACGGTGCCCGGATGCCGTGTTTTCAGCGGTGATGCAGCGTGGTTGCAGCGCAGTGACCTACCTGCTGCGTCCCCCGGGTATCAGGCTAGAGGTATCCGTTCCGTCGCGTTGTCCGGGAACTGCGGCGAAGGCTGCTCTCCGACTCCAGTTCGGAGGGTGGCCGCGGGCACAGCCCCTCTCCCGGCGGTGCGTGGGTTCGCGCGGCCCGGCTTACCCGGTCGCCGGCCCTGCGTCCTCCCTGCCGCCGGGAGAGGACCCCTCACCCCTTGGCGGAAGGAGCCCTCCGATGGCAGTCACGGACCCGGTAAGAACCAACTTCCGGCCACCGGGCTGGACGCGGAACGCGACCACCGAAGACGTGGACACTGCCCACCGGATCCTGCCGATGCACGCCCCGACCGAATCGTCGCGGGGATGTTGTGCCAGCGCACTGCACCTGATCAACGCACCGGCGTGGCCGTGCGAGCAATACCTCTGGGCCAAGGCCGTGATCGACGCGGCCGAGCGCCAGGAGATCTAGCGGGACGGGACCGTGACGTCCACCGCGGACTCGGAGATCGTCAGCAGGCCGCCGGCCGCGCGGATCCGCAGGGCCATCGCGCTGGAGTCGGTGCCGGCCAGGTCGGCGCCGTCGATCCGGAGCCGCAGGACCCCGTCGGACAGGGTGCCGACCACCTCGACGCCGCCACGTCGGTGGTTCGCGAACACCCAGCAGGCCGCGTAGTAGGCCAGCGTCTCGGCGTCCGGGGCGAGACGCTCCGGCGGCACGGTGATCAGGGCCGGGACGCCGTACCGGCTCGCGGCCGCGTCCAGCGCCGGGCCGAGCCCGGACTCGGTGAGCGTCATCGAGTGGATGCCGTGGGCCAGCTCGCGGAGCTCGCGCAGGGCCAGCCCGAGCTGCGCCTGGGCGTCGGCGAGGACGCGGCCGGCCCGCTCGTCGGTCTCGTGGCTGCGGGCGACGCCGAGCCGGACCGTCAGCGCGGAGAGCCTGGTCTGGGCGCTGTCGTGCAGGAGCTGTTCGAGCTCGCGCCGCTCGGCCCACCCGGCCTGGAGCGCCCTGGCCTGGGTGCGGTGTGCGTTCGACACCGCGTGCAGGCGAGCGGCGGCCAGCGCCGGAGTGATGAGGTCGAGTACCGCGAGCACCCGTCTTCGGGCCGTGACCGACAACACCGCCAGGTCGGGGACGGCCACTCCTTCGGGTTCGGGTACCTCGTGCCCGTCGGCGTCCAGATGGACACCGACGCCGGGGGACCAGTACGCGATCTCGAGCGCGGGGTCGGCCAGCGCCTGACGCAGCGCCGCGCGCAGCGCGTCGCCGGTGATCGGCCGGGGCAGCTCGGCGACCCGCTGGACGACCCGGAGCTGGAAGATCCGCGACCGGAGCGTCGCCGCCACCACCGCGGTGGCCAGCACGAGCAGAGCCGCCACGACGGAGATCGGGAGCAGAGGGACGGCGAGCACCGGGGCCCACCGGGCCGCCCCCCGCACCGCCGTCACGTAGAGCCCGACCGCGACCGCGAGCGCGATCCAGAACGCGATCTCCCCGAGTCGCTCGACGCGTGCGGTACCCCACGCTCCGGGCCGCCCCAGCGGCCACAGCAGACCACATGCCCACCAGGCCGCGGGCAGCGCGAGACCGGGCCGGAACCCGTTCAACACCCCGGCGACGAGCGCGAACGCCACCGCGACGACCACCGGCCCCAGCTCGGGCGGGCGCTGCGCCTCGACGGCCTCCAGTCCGACGACGACGACCCCCAACGCGGCGGTGACGAGGATTCGCGAGCGGCCTACCAGTTGCACCCTCCCAGGGAACGATGTCCCGAAGCTCCCGGCCAGGGTGCGGGCACCCAATAAGTCAGGGGGCCAGCGCGTGGATGATGTCGGCCGCGGGGGCGTCCTGGGCGGAGGCGTGGCCGGTGCCGGCCCAGAGCGCCATCCGGTCGGTGTCACCGGCCTTCGCGGCGGCCGCCCGCAGCGGGCGGGTCAGGTTGTGGACCTGCGGGTACGCCTCGATCGCGTCGCTCTCGTGGGCCCGGATGAACTCGTTGACCAGCCCGCGGGCCCGGCGGCCGGTGAAGGCGCGGGTGATCGTCGTTTCTCCCTTGACCAGGGCGTCCTTGTGGGCCGGGGACGCGCCGGACTCGGGGCTTCTGAGCAGCGCGGTGCCGACCTGGGCGTACCAGGCGCCGGCCCGGAGGACGGCGTTCACGGCGTCCCGGTCGGCGAGGCCGCCGGCGGCCACCAGCGGGAGGTCGGTGACGGTCTTCACGGCGTCCAGGAGCTCCCGCAGCGGCACCGGTTCGGCGTCCGGCGTCCAGGACCCGCGGTGGGCTCCGGCCTCGGCGCCCTGCAGCAGCAGCGCGTCCGCTCCGGCGGCCGCGGCCGCGCGGGCCTCGTCGAGCGTGGTGACGGTCACCGCGACGGCCGAGCCGGCGTTCCGCAGCGCGGCGACCGCGCCGGCCGGGCACCCGAACGTCAGGCCGACGACCGGCAGCGGGTCGGTGAGCAGCAGCTCGAGCTTCCCGGCCCAGTCGTCGTCGTCCCAGCGCGGGGTGCCGAGTTCGACGCCGAGCTTTTCGGCGTCCGGGGCGAGCGTGGCCGCGTAGGCGTCGGTCCGGGCGTCGGTGTCCCGCCAGGGGACGAACAGGTTCACGCCGAACGGCCGGGACGTCCGGTCGCGGACCGCCGCGATCTGGTCCCGCAGCTGCCCGGCGCTGAGGTACCCGGCCGCGACGAACCCCAGCGCCCCGGCCCCGGCCACGGCCGCGACCAGGTCGGGAGTGGTGGCGCCGCCGGCCATCGGCGACTGGACGATCGGCAGGTCGAGCGGGGGCAGCGCAGGCACGTCCCCAAGCTTTCCACACCTGTGGATAGAACCTGTGTACGAAGAATTCAGCCTTCGGGGCGGCCGAGCGACGACGGGGTGGCGCAGTGGGCGTTGCCGCCGGTCATGTCGTCGCGGAGAAGCGCGAGTAGCCGGGTCAGCTCGGCCCGGTCACCGGCGGTGAGAACGCCGAACAGCTCGTCCTCGACCGCCCGCTGGGCGTCGCCGGCCTCGCGCAGTCGCTCGCGGCCGGCCTCGGTCAGCAGAACGACGTGCCGACGCCGATCGGCCGCGTCCCGCTGACGGCTGACCAGGCCGTCGGCCTCCAGCGGGTTGAGCTGGGTGACGAGCATGCTCGCCGCGGTCTGGGTGCGGGCGGCCAGGTCGGTCTGCCCCAGCGGCCCATGGTCGTGGAGCAGCCCGAGGATGTGGAACTGCTGCGGGGTGAGCCCGTGAGCGATGTGCGCCTCGCGCAGACGGCGATTCGCCTCTCGTCCGAGAAGGGCGAACATCAGCCCCGGCCGGTCGCGCTGGATGAAGGACACCACTGCACCTTACCGAGTTCAATCATGTAGGTTCATAAACGATTCTGGAACATGCATGGTTGAGGGAGCATCGTGAGTTTAGGACTCGAGGGAGCGCGGGCGGTCGTCACCGGCGGGACGCGGGGCATGGGCGCGGCCACCGTGCGGCGCCTGGTCGACGAGGGAGCGCGGGTGGTCGCGATCGCCCGGAACGCCGCTCCGGTGCCGGCCGGGGTGCACCTGGTGACCGCGGACCTGAGCACCGCCGACGGCGTCGAGGCGGCCGCGGCGGCGGCTCTCGATCACCTCGGCGGGCTCGACGTGCTGATCGACAACGCCGGGCAGAACTCGCCGGTCCCGGCCGGCGTGCTCGCCGCCGACGACGAGGACTGGCGCGTCAACCTGGACACCAACCTGCTCTCGGTCGTCCGGCTCGACCGGATCCTGGTGCCGCACCTGGTGGCCCAGGGCTCCGGGGCGGTCGTTCACGTCTCGTCCGGTGCCGCGCGGTCGCCGCAGCCCAACGCGATCCCCTACGCAGCGGCGAAGGCCGCGCTCAACGCGTACAGCACCGGCCTGGCCACGGCGGTCGGTCCGCACGGCGTCCGGGTGACGGGGGTGCTGCCCGGCATCGTCGAGAACACCGAGTCGTACGCCCGGGCGGCGGCGGACACCGGCCGCACGGTCGAGCAGATCCGCGCGGATCTGCTGGCCCGGCTCCCGGTTCCGCTCGGCCGGATCGGCACGCCCGAGGAGGCGGCCGAGGTCATCGTGTTCCAGGCTTCCCCGCGGGCGTCCTACCTGACCGGGATCTTGGTTCCGCTCGACGGCGGGCTGCTGGCGTCCCGGTAGCGGTCAGGGCCAGCGGTAGATCCGGGCCCGGGGCGGCCAGGGGCGGGCCGCGCACGGCTCCGCTTCGGCGAACGCGACCCACGACTCGGTGCGCTCGTCACCGACGACGTCGGCCAGGCCGGCCCACTCCCGGGCGTCGACGTAGGGCCGGCAGTCGTCGCAGGCGTACCAGTCGCCGGCCGGAACCGAGGCGGCCGGGCCGGCGCGGTAGGCCCAGCGGGGCACCGCGGTCTCGCAGAAGTCACAGATCAGCCCGGCGCCGGCGGCCGCCGGCGCCGCGAGCTGCGCCATCCAGGCGTCGACCGACGCCTCGAGCTCCAGGCCGTCCACCCACCGACGCACGAGCGCCGCGACCTCGTCCAACTGGGCCGTGGTGTCGATCTGCCCGTTCACCGCGAACCAGAGCACGATCGGGCCGCCCGTCGGGTGATCGAGGTCGCAGCCGGCGCAGAGCACCGCGCTCTCCACCGCCAGCAACCCCGGCCCGCCGCAGCGGGTACAGCCGGTCACTCGATCGCCGACGGTCCCAGCAGGGCCTTCAGGTCGGCCATCAGCGCCGGGGTCGGCGTGACCCGGACGTTGTCGCCGAGCTTCCAGCGGGTCGCCCGCGCCTTGTGCTGCAGCTTCAAATGCACCTCGGTCGTCCCGGGGTGGATCGAGAGCGTCTCCCGCAGCGACGCGACCAGCTGGTCGTTCACCCGGTTGGCGGTGACCACGATGATGACCGGCTTCTCCGAGTCGGCCTCGCCGAGATCGAGCAGCGCGAGGTCTTGAGCCAGCAGCTGAGGCTGGTCTTCCCGCTTGTCGAGCCGGCCCTTGACCAGTACGACCGCGTCTTCCACCAGGTGCTGGCCGACCAGCTCGTACGTGGCCGGGAAGAACCGGACCTCGACACCGCCCTCGAGGTCTTCGATGCGGGCGCTGGCCCAGAGCTTGCCCTGCTTGGTGACCCGCTTCTGCAGCCCGGAGAGCAGACCGCCGACCGCGACCTGCCGGCCGTCGGGGTAGTCGTCGCCGGTCAGGGCCGAGATCGGGCAGTCGACCTTCGCGGCCAGCAGGTGCTCGACGCCGGAGAGCGGGTGGTCGGACACGTACAGGCCGAGCATCTCCCGCTCGGTGGCCAGCTTCTCGTTCTTCGGCCACTCGTCGGTGCCGATCGGCGGGGTGAACGCCGTGCCCAGATCCTCGCCGCCGGACTCCCCGAAGGCCGCCCCGAACAGGTCGAACTGACCGACCGCCTCACTCTTCTTGATCTCGGCGAACGACTCGACCGCGGCCTCGTGCACCGCGAGCAGACCCTTGCGGGTGTGCAGCAGCGAGTCGAACGCGCCGGCCTTGATCAGCGCGTCGACGACCTTCTTGTTGCAGACGATCGCCGGGGT
Organism: Cryptosporangium phraense; assembly: GCF_006912135.1. NCBI lineage: Bacteria > Bacillati > Actinomycetota > Actinomycetes > Cryptosporangiales > Cryptosporangiaceae > Cryptosporangium > Cryptosporangium phraense. Next base: position 44,307 of record NZ_VIRS01000018.1, read on the forward strand.
CTTCTTCAGGAAGTCGTAGAAGTCCTTGTACGCGCCCTTCTCGGCCCGGGCGGCGATGATCGCCTCGACCGCGTTGGCGCCGACGTTACGCACACCGGCCAGGCCGAAGCGGATGTCGGTACCGCGCGGGGTGAAGTTCGCGTCGGACTCGTTGACGTCGGGCGGGAAGACCTTGATGCCCATCTTGCGGCACTCGTTGAGGTACACCGCCATCTTGTCTTTGTCGTCCCGGACGGACGTCAGGAGCGCGGACATGTACGCGGCCGGGTAGTTGGCCTTGAGGTAGCCGGTCCAGTACGAGACCAGCCCGTACCCGGCGGTGTGGGCCTTGTTGAACGCGTAGTCGGAGAACGGGACCAGGACGTCCCAGAGTGCCTTGATCGCCTGGGCGGAGTAGCCGTTGGCCGCCATGCCCTCGGAGAACGGCTTGAACTCCTTGTCGAGGATCTCCTTCTTCTTCTTGCCCATCGCCCGGCGGAGCAGGTCGGCGGCGCCCAGCGTGTAGCCGGCGACCTTCTGCGCGATCGCCATGACCTGCTCCTGGTACACGATCAGGCCGTGCGTCGTGTCCAGGATCTCCTTGAGCGGCTCGGCCAGCTCCGGGTGGATCGGCGTCTTCTCCTGCTGCCCGGTCTTGCGCAGCGCGTAGTTCGTGTGCGAGTTCGCGCCCATCGGGCCCGGCCGGTACAGCGCGAGCACCGCGGAGATGTCTTCGAAGTTGTCCGGGCGCATCAGCCGCAGCAGCGAGCGCATCGGACCGCCGTCGAGCTGGAAGACGCCGAGCGTGTCGCCCCGCGCGAGCAGCTCGTACGTCGGGCCGTCGTCGAGCGGGAGCTTGAGCAGGTCGATGTCGGGGCCGCCGTCGGCCACGATCGCCTTCAGGCAGTCGTCCAGCACCGTGAGGTTGCGCAGGCCGAGGAAGTCCATCTTCAGCAGGCCGAGCGTCTCGCAGGTCGGGTAGTCGAACTGCGTGATGATCGCGCCGTCGGAGGCCCTCATCCAGACCGGGATGTGGTCGGTCAGCGTCTCCGACGACATGATGACGCCGGCCGCGTGCACGCCGGCCTGGCGGATCAGGCCCTCGAGGCCCCGCGCGGTGTCGATGACCTTCTTGACGTCCGGGTCGCTCTCGTAGAGGCCCCGGATCTCGCCGGCCTCGTTGTACCGCTTGTGGCTCGGGTCGAAGATGCCGGAGAGCGGGATGTCCTTACCCATCACCGCCGGGGGCATCGCCTTGGTGATCCGGTCGCCGACCGCGTACGGGTAGCCGAGGACGCGAGCCGAGTCCTTGATCGCCGCCTTGGCCTTGATCGTGCCGTACGTGACGATCTGGGCAACCTTGTCGGCGCCCCACTTCTCGGTCACGTACCGGATGACGTCACCGCGCCGACGCTCGTCGAAGTCGATGTCGATGTCGGGCATCGAGACGCGGTCGGGGTTGAGGAACCGCTCGAAGATCAGGCCGTGCGGGAGCGGGTCGAGGTCGGTGATGCCCATCGCGAACGCGACCATCGAGCCGGCCGCGGACCCACGGCCGGGGCCGACCCGGATGCCGTTGGCCTTCGACCAGTTGATGAAGTCGGCCACGACCAGGAAGTAGGACGGGAAGCCCATCTGCAGGATGATGCCGATCTCGTACTCGGCCTGCTTCTTGTGCTCCTCGTCGTAGCCCTCCGGGAAGCGGCGCTTCATGCCCTCCCAGACCTCGTGCCGGAACCAGCTCTCCTCGGTCTCGCCCTCGGGCGTCGGGAACACCGGCATGAGGTTCTTCTTGGTGAACATGCCGGTCGTGTCGACCTTCTCGGCGATCGCCAGCGTGTTCGCGCACCCGGCCTGCCAGGCCTCGGACGAGTCGATGCCGTACATCTCGGCGGCCGACTTCAGGTAGTAGCCGGTGCCGTCGAACTGGAACGTCGGCGCGGCCAGCGTCGAGCCGGTCTGGACGCACAGCAGGGCGGCGTGCGACGTCGCCTCGGCCTCGTGGGTGTAGTGCGAGTCGTTCGTGACGACCGGCGGGATGCCGAGCTTCTTGCCGATGTCGAGCAGACCGTCGCGGACCTGGCGCTCGATGCGCAGCCCGTGGTCCATCAGCTCGAGGTAGAAGTGCTCCTTGCCGAAGATGTCCTGGTACTTCGCGGCGGCCGCGAGCGCCTCGTCGAAGTGGCCCAGCCGGAGCCGGGTCTGCACCTCACCGGACGGGCAGCCGGTCGTGGCCATGATGCCGTTGGAGTGCTGGGCCAGCGTCTCGGCGTCCATCCGGGGCCATTTGACGAAGTAGCCCTCGGTGTACGCGCGGGACGAGAGCTGGAGCAGGTTGTGCAGCCCGTCGTTGTTGCGGGCCCACATCGTCATGTGGGTGTACGAGCCCGACCCGGAGACGTCGTCGCCCTTCTGGTCGGGGCGGCCCCACTGGATGCGTTTCTTGTCGTATCGGCTGGCCGGGGCAATGTAGGCCTCGGTGCCGATGATCGGCGTGACCCCGGCCGCGGTGGCCTGCGTGTAGAAGTCGTAGGCGCCGTAGGTGTTGCCGTGGTCGGTCATCGCGATCGCGGGCATCTCGAGGCGCTGGGCCTCGGCGAACATCTGCTTGAGGCGCGCCGCTCCGTCCAGCATTGAGTACTCGGTGTGAACGTGCAGGTGGACGAATCCATCGGCGGCGCGGGGCATCGGACGAGCGCCTCCTGGGGCGTGAGTGGCCGGGGAGCACCTGGCACATTACCCGTCCGCCGCACCGCTCGGAGCGAGCGACGGGCCGCTCCTACGGGTGGTGCAGTACCTTGGCTCACATGACGCAGCAGGGCGATTCCACGCCGCTGCTGGACGAGGCTCGTTCGCTGCGCACCGCGCTCGACGAGGTGGCCGCGAGGCGTCGCGAGGTCCTCGATCGGTACGACGTCCTGAGCCTGGCCCTGATGCTGATCGGGGTGTCGGTCTTCGCCTCGGTGGCCGCGTTCTCGTTCTCGTCCGGGCAGACCGGGCGGGGGCAGGCGTTCCTCGTGCTGACGCTGCTGGCGGTGCCGTTCGTGCTGTTCGCGGCCTGGACGTCGGTGGGCCGGTTCCTGGTGCTCTCCCGGCGGGCCGCGCGGATGGAACAGCGCCTGGTGACGCTGCCGAGCCCGGTAGAAGAAGCGGTGACGACGATCGAGGCCGCGCTCCCCGCCTACGTGGTCCGCCGCGGCCTGGGCCAGGGCGGGTGCGGCGTCGTCTACCTGGCCGAGCACCGCCGGGCCGGGTGGAGCCGAGCGGTCAAACTTCTCACCGAAACGGCTCTGCCCGACTCGCAGGAACGGTTCCTGCGCGAGGCCCAGGTGATGGAGAGCCTCGACCACCCGCACATCGCCCGGGTCTACGAGTACGTCGAGAACTGCATCGTGATGGAGTACCTGCCCGGCGGCACCGCGGTGGCCCGGGCCGGCCAGGGCCCCGGCGTCGTCTGCGCGATCGGGCTCGGGGTCGCGTCCGCGCTGGCCGCCGCCCACCAGCGCAACGTCGTCCACCGCGACATCAAGCCCGGCAACCTGCTGTTCGCCGACGACGGCACGGTCAAGGTCACCGACTTCGGCATCGCGAAGCTGCTGGCCGCCGGGGCCACCGGGGAGCCGGCCAGCGTGCTGGCGCTCACGCCCGGCTACGCGGCTCCCGAGCAGCTCAACGCCGACGACATCACCGCGCGCACCGACCTCTACGGGCTGGCGGCGACGCTGTACCGCCTGCTCACCGGCAGTACCCCGCCGCTGCCCGGCCCCGACGGCGCGCCCCGGGCCGACCTCGCCGGCATCCCGCCCCGGATCGCGGCCGTGCTGGCCCGCTCGCTCGACGCGTACCCGGAACGGCGTCACGCCGACGCGCAAGCGTTCGCGCTCGATCTGGCTCGAGCGGCCGCCCGGGACATGCACCCCGGCTGGCTCGACGCCTCCGGCGTCCCGTTCCGCGGCGACCCGGAGATCCGCGCCGCCGCTAGTCGATAGTGGCCGCCACCCGCGCGGCCGCGTCCGCGTAGTCCGACGCCATCTCGTAGACGACGTCGCGGGTCGACTTCACCTCGTTCATCAGCCCGACGCCCTGCCCGACCCAGTACGTGGCCAGCTCCTGCGCCCCGGCGTCACCGGCCGCGGCCAGCGCGTCGACGTGGCGCAGGGCCGGCTCGCTGATCAGCGTCTGGAACGGCATCGGCAGCGGCTGGGGTGCGTCCGGCTGGGCCCAGGCGTCCGTCCAGGGCGAGCGCAGCTGACGCGACGGCTTCCCGGTGCGTCCCTTCGACCGGACGGTGTCCCGCGAGGTCGCCCGCAGCAGCTTCTCCCGGGTGTACGGGGCCGTCTCGGCCTCCGGCGTGGTCAGCCACACCGATCCGGTCCACACCCCGGCCGCCCCCAGCGCGATCGACGCGGCCATCTGCGCGCCGGTCACGATGCCCCCGGCGGCCAGCACCGGCACCGGTGCCACCGCGGCGACCACCTCGGGGATCAGCACCATCGTCGTCACCTCGCCGCAGTGCCCGCCGGCCTCGGTGCCCTGCGCGACGATGATGTCGACCCCGGCCTCGACCTGCCGGATCGCGTGCTCCCGGGCACCGACCAGCGCGGCCACCGGCACCCCGGCCGCGTGCCCGCGCTCGAGCATCACCGCCGGTGGGACGCCGAGCGCGTTGGCGATCAGCTTGATCGGGTGGCTGAACGCGACGTCGAGCAGGTCGTCGGGCGAGGGGACGCTCCACGCGTCGGCCGACCGCCCGGCGGGCGGCACCCCGTGGGCAGCGAGAATCTCGTCGACGTACGCCCGGTGTTCCTCGGGCACCGCGGCCAGCAGGTCGGAGGCGTCCGCGTGCGCACCCGGCTGCATCGCCGAGACCCGCTCGGGAACGATGATGTCGACGCCGTAGGGCCGCCCGCCGACGTGCGCGTCGATCCAGGCGAGCTCGGCCTCGAGCTGCTCGGGCGTGAACATCGAGCCGCCGAGCACCCCGAACCCGCCGGCCAGGCTCACCTCGGCGACGACGTCACGGCAGTGGCTGAACGCGAGTAACGGCAGGTCGACGCCGAGCAGGTCGCAGATCGCGGTCTTCATGTCGGCAATCGTGAACGCCCACGTTCATGTTGTAAAGTGCCCTTCACGATGGCCAGAGTGTATGGGGGAATGAGCTCCGAGCAGCGGGTCGCCCGCCGCCGCGAGCAGTTCCTCGACGCCGCCGTCGAGGTGTTCGGCACGGTGGGCTGGGCCGGTTCCACGGTCGCCGACCTGTGCCGGGCCGCGAAGCTCTCCCCGCGCTTCTTCTACGACGAGTTCCCCAGCCGCGAAGAGCTGTTCCTCGCCACCACCGACCGCATCGCCGCCCAGGTCGAACAGGTGGTGCGCGACGCGCTCGCCACCGGCGGGGGTGACGTCCGGGCCCAGGCCCGGCACGTCTTGAGCGCCCTGGCCGACTACTTCATCGACGATCCGCGCACGGTCCGGGTCGCGTTGATGGAGTCGCTGGCCACCCCGGAGTTCCGCGAGCAGCGCCGGGTGCTGCTGGCCTCGTTCGTCGAGCTCACGGCCCATCTCATGTGCCCCGGGGGAGCCGATCGGCGCAGCCGGCTCTCGGCCGGTCTGATCGTCGGCGGAGTCGCCGAGGTGCTGATCGCCGGCGCCACCGCCAACGAGAGCCGGTCCCGGCAGGACGACCTGGGATCGCTGGTCGTGCACCGCAGCGGGGCCGACGAACTCGTCGAGCACCTCACCGAACTGTTCACCGCCGTAGCGAGGAACTTCCCAGCCGCTACGCCCCCCACCCAGCCACCCGGAACCGGAATGAATGCTCTATGAACGACCGCCTCCCCGTCCTAGTCGGCGTGGGTCAGGTGCGGGGCAACCGCGGCCGGATCGTCGGCGAGGCCCGCGAGCCGCTGGCCCTGATCTGCGAAGCGCTCGACCTGGCCGCGGCCGACGCCGGCGCCCCGGCCCTGCTGGCCGCGGCCGACGCGATCTACACGGTCCGGGTCGCCAGCTGGGCCTACGACGAGCTGTCCCGCGAGGTCGCCACCGCGGTCGACGCGTCCCCGGCGCACCGGGTCGACAGCCCGATCGGCGGCCAGTGGCCGATCCGTCTGCTCGACGAAGCGGCGGCTCGGATCGCGTCCGGAGAAAGTACGGTCGCGTTGCTGGTCGGTGGCGAGGCCACCGCGTCCGCCTCGGCCCTACGGAAGACCGCGGTGGATCCGGTCCGTGACCTCGGCTGGAGCGCGCGGCCCGGAGGGCCGAGCCCGATCGACGCGGCCGACCTCGGCAGCCCGGCCATGCAGGCGGCCGGCCTGATGCTGCCGACCCGGGTGTACCCGCTGTACGAGAACCGGCTGCAGGCCGACCTCGGCCTCACCCCGGCCGAGAACGCGGACTGGTCGGCGCGCCTCTACGCCGACCTCAGCGCGGTCGCCGCGACCAACCCGATCGCCTGGAACACGACCGCCCGAAGCGCCGACGACGTCGGCACGGTCACGCCCGAGAACCGCATGGTCTGCGAGCCCTATCCGCTCTCGATGAACGCGCTGCCGTTCGTCGACCAGGCCGCCGCGGTGATCGTCACCTCGCTGGGTGCGGCCCGGGCGGCCGGAGTGCGGCCGGAGCGGATCGTGCACGTCCACGCGGCCGCGGGCGTCGACGATCTGGCCGACGTCGTGGCCCGCCCCAAGCTCGGCCGCTCGACCGCGCTCGCCGACGCGCTCACCACCGCGCTGAGCCGGGCCTCGGCCCCCGCCATGGACTTCGTCGACGTCTACACGTGCTTCCCGATCGTGGCGAAGCTCGCCGGGCTCGCGCTCGGCCTCCCGCGCGAGGCGGTCCTGTCGATCACCGGTGGCCACTCGTCGTTCGGTGGCCCGCTCAACAGCTACTCGCTGCACGCGCTCGCCCGCGCGGTCGAACGCCTCCGCGGTGGTGACCGCTTCGGGCTGGTGCACGCCAACGGTGGGTTCCTCACCAAGCAGCACGCGGTCGTGCTCGGGTCCGCGCCCGCGTCGGAGTACGTCACCGGTCCGGTCCAGGTCCGCGACGGTGCTCTCCCGGTTGTTTACGCTGATCAGCTCACCGATGGCCCGATGCTCATAGAGACCGTCACGGTGGAGCACGGCAGAACGGGCACGCCGACGCAGGCCTTCGCGATCGTCAGCACGGCGGACGGCGCGCGAGCTGCGGTGTGCACACCCCCCGGCGACGAGGCGGCGGCGTCGGCGTGGTCGCTGGATGGCTGCCTGACCCATGTCGGCCGCCCGGCCGTCCTCCGCGACGGAGTACTACGCCCGGCCTAGCGCCGCCCGGAGCTGCGTGAGCAGGCGGTCGAACGCCGTTTTGTCGTGGAGATCCGCGAGCGTGGCGTGCAGAACGGTCCACCTGTCAGCGGTCAACGCGTTCAGCCGGTGTCGGTCGTGGATGAACTGGCCGCGGTCGGCGTGCCAGAGGCCGTCGTACTCCAGCGCGACGCGGTAGGCCGGCCAGGCGAAGTCGACCCGGCCGAGTAGGACACCGCCCCGCGTGATCTCGAACTGCGGGACCGGGGCCGGTAGACCGGCGAGCACGATCCGGACGCGCGTCCGGGACTCCGGCGGTGACTCGGCGCGGCCGTCGGCGAGCGCGATCGCCCGCGCGGCCCGGCTCTGCGGGTGCGCCGACGCCCGGGCGGTCAGCTGCTCGGCGCGGACGTGCCGGTGCCGCAGCAGCACGTCGAGTGCGACGACCGCCTCGACCAGGTCGCGCTCGCCGGCGATCTCCCAGGCCGTCCGGATCGGGACGGTGGTCGGCAACCGGCCGCGGCGGATCTCCTCGGCCTTCAGGACCGCACGCCGCAGCCGTATCCCGCGCCCGGATCGCGCCCCCGTCCCCGGCGGCGCAATGGCGACGACCGGATCGCGCGGTTCACCGAGCGGCAGCCCCCGCACGCAAGCCGCCGAACGCCCGCTGAGCACACTGCCCGCAGGCAACACGAGCAGCGCGCCCGCGCGCGCTGTCCACAGCCCTTCCGTTTGCGGGCTCGTCAACGTCAAAGGGGGTCGGATGGCGGGCTTTTGCCGACAAAGGCCCGCTAGATGATTGGCAGGGGTCGGCGGGTGGGGAGTAAGGCGGTGAGGGTTAGGGTGGCGGCGACGGCTATCAGGGCGGCGGCCACGGCGAAGGCCACGTGGTAGCCGGCCAGCAGCGCTCCGGGGGTGGTCGAGCCGGCGGTGCGGGAGGCGGCCAGCGTGGCCAGGACGGCCAGGCCCAGGGCGCCACCGACCTGTTGGCCGGTGTTGAACACGCCCGACGCCAGGCCGGCGTCCTCGGGACGGGCACCGGCCATCGCCAGCGCGGTCAGCGCCGGGATCGCGGTACCGAATCCGATCGCCACCAGCAGAACGGCAGGCAGCATCCGGGTCGCGTACGGCCCGTCGACCGGCACCTGGGTCAGGACGAGAAACCCGGCGAAGATCAGCCCCAGCCCGGCCGCCAGCACCCGCGGCTCACCGAACCGGGTGTTGAGCCGGGGCGAGATCAGCAGCGTGACCACCGCGATCGCGACCGGGGCCGGTAGCAGCGCGAACCCCGTCCGGCTGACCCCGAAACCGAAGACGCGCTGCAGCAGCAACGTCGAGAGGAACAGGAAACCGAACATCGCGCCGATCATCAGCACCTGGACGGCGTTCGCGCCGGACAGCTCCCGCGACCGGAACAGTCGCAGCGGCAGCAGCGGGGCCGGCGCGGTGGCCTGGCGGGCCAGGAAAGCCACCAACAGCACCACGGCGACAGCGCCGAATCCCAGCGTGCGCACGGACGCCCAACCGTGCTCGGTCGTGCCCACGATCGTGTAAACCGCGAGCATCAGACCTCCGGTGACCAGCACCGCGCCGGGCAGGTCGGCGCCGGACCGCAGCCCGGTCCCGCGTTCCGGCGGCAGCACCCGGGCGGCCAGCACGACGATCAGCGCACCGATCGGCACGTTGACGAAGAAGATCCAGTGCCAGCTCAATCCCTGCGTCAGCGCACCACCGACGATCGGGCCGAGCGCACCCCCCACCGCGGCGACGAAGCTGAAGAACCCGATCGCGGTCGCCCGTTCCTTCGTCTCGGGGTAGAGCGCGACGATCATCCCGAGCGCGACCGCCGAGAGCAGCGCACCCCCGACGCCCTGGACGAGCCGCGCCGCGATCAGCGGCGCCGGCGCGGTGGCCAACCCGCAGGCGAGCGAGGCCAGCGTGAACAGCGCGGTACCGGCCAGCAGCACCCGGACCCGTCCGATCAGGTCACCGAGCCGCCCGGCCAGCAGCAGCAACCCGCCGAAGCCGACCAGGTAGCTGTTGACCACCCAGGCCAGGCCGGCCGGGCTGAAGTCCAGATCGTCCTGGATCACCGGCAGGGCCACGTTGACGATCGTCTGGTCGAGGACGACGAGCAACTGGCCGCCGCACAGGATCGCTAGGGCCGAACGGTTCCGCACGGGAGGCTCCTTGGGGCATGGTTTGTTACAGAACCCATGGTGTGTTCCTGAAGACGGATCCGTAAGGAGGCACTTTCATGTCCCTCTGCAACAGCGATGTGACCGTGCAGGACGAGCGGGCGCGGGCCTGCACGGTGTCCGAAGTGCTCGGTCGGGTGGGCAGTAAGTGGAGCATCGGGATCCTGGTCGAGGCGGCCAACGGCCCAGTCCGGTTCACCGAGCTCGAGCGCGCGGTCGAGGGCATCAGCCGGCGCATGCTCACGCTGACCCTGCGGAACCTGGAGCGGGACGGCCTGCTCACCCGCACGGTCTACCCGACGGTGCCGCCGAAGGTCGAGTACACGGCCACCGAGATGGCCCGCGAGCTGTACGGGACGCTCGTCCAGCTCACGTCCTGGGCCGAACGGCACCGCACTGCGATCGCTCACGCACAGGACGTATACGATCGCGCAAATCAGTAATTGGCCGATCTCGGAGCGCAACCTTGGTTACCGTGCGACCTGTGGTGCGCCAGGGAGTTCTGCTCGGAGCCGTCTTAGTCGTGCTCGCGGTCGCGGGCGGCTGCGGCGGCGATCCGAAGAACGTCGGCACCGGGGAGCAGACCAGCGCCGCGCCGACGCCCACCGAGACTCCGGCCAAGGCGTTCGATCCGCCGAGCAAGTTCGTCTCCGACGGCCAGACGCTCACCGACGCGCCCCGCGCGAAGAACAGCCTGGCCGCGCCCCCGGTGGGAGCCGTCCTGGTCGGCCGCCTGGTCGTCTACGCCGACGAGACCGAGCTGGCCGCCGCCGACGCGGTCACCGGCGACGACGGCTGGGTCATCACGATGCCCGGCGTCACCTACGCGAACTCGACCGAGACCGCCCCGCCGGTGGTGTTCGACGGCCAGGTCTACGCGGCCGCCTCGATCACCGTGCCCGGTACCTCCCGGGTGACCGACCACCGGGCGATCGCGCTGGTCGCCGTCGATCCGGAGGCCGGCAGCGAGTCCTGGACCGCGACGATCGACGCGCTGCCGGGCGACCCGGTGCAGCAGGTCCGGCTGGTCGGCGTCACCGCGAACTCCATCGTGCTCGACACCTCGACCACCACGTACGTGGTCGACGCCCAGACCCGGCGCACCCGCTGGACCGTCCAGTACTTCGATCCGACGGTCGTCGACGGCACGGTGGTGGCCGGGCAGCTCGCCGAGGACACCACCCAGACCAAGACCCACACCGTGGGCCTGCGCCTCACCGACGGCGTCCAGCTCTGGCGATCGGAGACCGCGCTGCAGCAGGGGCGTTCTTTCCCGCTCGGGCCGGGGCTGATGGGCGTGCAGGGCCGGAAGTTCACCAGCACCGACCCGTACTTCGACTTCCTCGATCCGATCACCGGCACGCGCCGCTACAGCGGGTCCCGCGACGACCTCGCCGAGCTGCAGAACTGCTGGTTCGACGCCCGCACGATCGTCGTGTGTGGAGCGTCCGGCACCCGGAACGTCGCGGTCGGGTACGACGCGCGGACGCTGCAGGAGATCTGGGAGCTCCCGGCCGGCGACCGGGACGCGCCGCGGATCACGACGGCCTGGCACGGCGCGGTCTACGGGGTGCTGAACGGTAAAGCGGTCACTCTGGACGGTCATACCGGAGCGATTCGTTCCCCGGCCGCCGGGGCGGCTCCGTCGGTGGTGAACGAATACGCCGGCCTTTCCGCCGACTCGGGATCATTGACGCTGTTTTCGGCCGTCGGCTGAACGCAGAACACCCCGGGCGCCTCTCTATCGGGCACCCGGGGTGTTTCCGGTGATCGTCAGCCGCGGACGTTCAGCGTCCAGACGCCCCGGCAGCGCCAGTCGTTGTCGCCGTACTTGTCCCAGCTCTTGTGCCAGCCCTTGTAGCCGCGCTTGGTGAAGTCGCAGTCGTACGAGTCCCACCAGCCCTTGCGCACGCCCTGGATACCGGCCTTCTTGCAGTCCTTGTAGCTCTTGTGGAAGCCCTTGACCCGGTCCTTCTTCCACTTGTTGTCGTGGTCGTGGCCCTTGTCGTGGTCCCAGTCCCGATCGCGGTCCCGGTCACGGTCACGGTCGTGGTCCTTGTTGTCCCAGTCCTTGTCGTGGTCCTTGGAGCCGCACTTGTCGCAGCCCTTGGGGTCGTGGTCGTGACCCTTCGGGTCGTGCCCGCTCTGCTGGCCCTTCTCGTAGTAGCCCTCGTTCTGGCCGGCCGCCCGCTCCTTCTTCTTGTCCGCTGCTGCCCAGTTCACCACGGTCGTTTCGACCTTCTTGTACGTGCCGGAGACGGCGGCGGACTGCTCGTGGTCCACCCCGTAACCGTTCTGGTAGCCGCCGGTCTCGTAGCCGTAGGCGGACCCGTAACCCGGGTCGTCACCGGCGGGCGTCGACGCGGATGCCGGCGCGGCGAGAGCGAGCGAGGCGCTGCCGGCAATAGCCAGCCCTGCGACCGAAAAAGCCGTCCGTCGTGCCTTGCTTCCCATTCCAAGCCTCCTCAGATGTTTCAGGCGGGATGGAGCAAAGCAGACGCATCGGCGTTAATTCTGTCCCGATCAGGCCCTGACGCCATTCACTATTTGTGTGAATAGGGAGGTTTGCCCGCCAGAGTGAATCGGCGGGATCCGTTCGGGAGAATCTCGTCGGCCGTTCGGGCGGTTTGCTCTAGATGCCCGTTACCTATCGCGCCCTCCCTCAATGGGGGCATGGCGCAAGAGGTGTTCATTCGGTCATTTGGGCATGAAAAAGGCGGACCGAATACATTCTTGGCCCGCCTCGATGGAGCTGGGTGATCAATCCATGGGTTCGACGACGTGAATCGTGCCGCCGGCCGACGTCGCGTTGTGGCAGAGCGCGCGACGCAGCACGTCGTTGGGCGCCAGATGCCCCCACGTCGGGACGATGATCGCGGACGCCTCGCGCAGGTACAGGTGCCGCAGACAGGCCGAGAAGCCCGGCCGCCGGGCGTCGTCGTCCGAGACGTCGTCGCGATGGACGCGCAGCAGTCGCAGGCCGCGCTCGCGGGCATAGCGCGCGATCGCGTCGACCAGCGGGGCGTTCGCGTCCCCGTCGGCGTCGGTGCCGTGGACGAGCGCGGCGATCGGGTTCGGCGCCGTCGGCGCGGCCCGCAGGTACCCGACGACGATCCGGGAGACGTCGCCGAACGGCAGCTCCGGTTCGCCCAGGGGCGGCAGCGGGTTCTCGATCGGAGCCGGCAGCAGGCGGATGGCCGGCCGGTCCACCGGGGCGCCGAGCACCGACGGCGGCCAGGCGATCGGGATCGTCGGCTCGGCCGGCAGCGTCACGGTGTCGACCGCGTTCATGTCCGGGTCCGCGCGGGCTCGTCGGCGACGAACAGTTGCCCGCCGGCGTCTTCGACCAGATAGGTCATCGAGTCGCGGATGTCCGGGTGCCAGGAGAGGTGCCCGACGTCCAGCAGCAGGACGCCGTCGGCGCGACGCTCGCGGACGTCGGCGAGTGCGGCCGCGAAACCGGTGCGTACCCCGCGTGGTCCGCGGGTCGCATTCGGACCGCTGGCGTCCGCGTAGACGTGTCGCAACTCCAATGCGCGGTCCTCGGCGTAGCGTCGTAGGGCCTCGTGATCGGCTGCCGCGTGCGGTCGTAGGTAGCCGACAACGGTCGTTGCCATCTGAAGTCTCTCCGGGTCTCGGGCTGCTGGGCACGCGTCATCGCAACGGACGGCATTGCGATGACACCTCGGCGATCCCGGTAGACGCCGCGGGTCACATGCTGACGACCTCTGTCTCGATAGTGCATCTGTGACCCTTGCAATGCAACTCCCACTTCGGCGTGGTGCGAGATCGAGGCTGGTGTGAGGCAGCGGGTGGTGCGAAACTCGCGCGGTGTCAGGAAGCCCCACGGTTCGTCGCCGTCGCATCGCCCGAGAGCTGCGCAACCTCCGCGAAAACGCGGGGATGACGCTCGAGCAGGCCGCCCGCCAGCTCGACATGTCACGCAGCAACCTGTCCCGGATCGAGACCGCCCAGATCGGAATCAAGCCCCGGGACGTCCGCGCCGCCCTGGCCCTGTACGGGGTCACCGGCGAGGACTCCGAGCCGCTCATCGAGATCGCCCGCGGTGCCCAGCAGCGCGGCTGGTGGCAGAACTACGCCGACGTGCTGCCGTCGTGGTTCGAGTTCTACGTCGGCCTGGAGGCCGAGGCGGTCCAGGTGAGTACCTACGAGGCGGAGACCGTGCCCGGTCTGCTGCAGACCGAGGCCTACGCCCGTGCGGTCTACCGGCTCACGGCCGGCGACGACGACGTCGACCGGAAAGTGGCGGCCCGCCTACGCCGTCAGGACCTGTTGAGGGGAGAGTCCCCGGCCCAATTTTCAGCAGTTCTTAATGAAGCAGTTCTGTTGCGGGCGTTTGGTGGCGTAACGGTTATGCGTGAGCAGCTTGAGTACATAGCCGAGCTAGCGGCGCTACCGAATGTGACCATCCAAGTGTTGCCGTTCTCTGTCGGTGGGCACCCCGCGATGACGACACCCTATGTCATCCTTAGTTTCCCGGATCCGGACGACAATTCTGTCGTCTACCTAGATAACCTCACTGTGGGTATCGCTCTGGAGGAGCCGGATCAAGTGGAGGGTTACGAGACCGTCCACGAGAAGCTGTGCGGCATTGCACTTGATCCAGCACAATCCGTGCTCCGGATCCGCGAAGCCGCTGGTGACATGTCGTAGTCGTGGCAGGAAAGCTGAGGCAGGTATGACAAACATCGATCTCACTTACGCTCCGTGGCACAAGAGCTCGGCGAGCTCGGGCAACGGCAACTGCGTCGAGGTAGCTCTGATGAACGCCGTCGTCGCTGTCCGTGACACCAAGGACCGTGGCGGCCCGGCGCTGGTGCTCCCGGCGTCCGAGTGGCGGTCCTTCCTGGACGGTGCCAAGGCCGGGGAATTCGACCTGGTCTGAAACACGATTCCCCCGCCGCGTCCGAAATTCGCGGCGGGGTGGTGGTGTGCACGAGGAGCTGGTCGACCAGTTGGGTAGCACTGGTCGGTCCGGCCGGTTCAGCCACGAGCCGGTCGGTCAGCTCGCCGGGCGAATCGTGAGGTTGCGCAGTACCGCGTCCTCGCCCCAGGAGCCGAATCGCACCGCGCCGCAGTCGCCGGTGATCGGCACGGCGTCGTCGGTGAGTTGCTGCCCGTCGAACCACACGGACGCTTTGGTGCCGTGGACCTCGACCCGGACCACCGGGTCCGTGGCCGTGCTGGTCAGGCTGGCCAGCGTCGACCCGCTCGCGTCCAGGACGCGAACTTCCTGTTCGGACGGCACGTACTCGACCGAGAGCGCGGCCGGGGCGTCCGGATCGTCGGTCGCCCGCAGGCCCAGCGTCAGACCCGCCGTCGCCGGCGCTCCGGTGGTGTTGTCGGCCGCTGCGATCGCGTCCGTCGTGCCGCTGGTGTCCAGGTGGACGCCGGCCTCCAGCCGGCCGTCGCAGAACTTCGCGTCGGGCAGGTAGGCGCCGCCGGTCGTCCCGTCGGCGGGCGGATGCACGGTGAGCCCCGACTGCGGGTCGCCGTCGAGAGTCGCGTCGCCATAGGCCGACGTCTCGGTGGGGTGCAGCGGTGGCAGGGTCTGGGCGTCGTCGGAGCGCGGGTTCGTCAGGTCGTTGGCCCGCATGCCGACCGCCAGCGTCAGAATCACCGCGATACCGGCGACGATCGCCCCGATCCGCGCCGGGGCGCCCGGCCTGGTGCCGCGGAGGCTCAGCGCGACGACGAGGCAGACGACGACGGTGGCCGCCGCTAAGACCGCCTGGTCGGATCTGCTCAGGGTTTCCACTGGTTCGCCTCCCGGGTGCGCTGTGTCCATGCCCACCGGGAGTGGGGTGTTAACCCCTCACCAGACGGTCGGGCGCAGGTGCCCCGGCCGGGCGACCCGCCGGAGGTCGGCCACTATCGCACTCACCCGCCTCTGGCCGAGCACGTCGACCCAGCCGCTGATCGCCTCGGTCGCCGCCTCGTCGGCGGCGCGCGTGCAGGTCCACCCCCGCTCGGTCAGGACGACGAGCTTCGCGCGCGCGTCGGCCGGGTGGTCCTGACGTTCCACCAGGCCCCGATCTACCATCTCGTCGACCAGCTGGCTGGCCGCCTGTTTGGTGACGCCGAGGTGCTCGGCGATCGCGCCGTTGGTCGCACCGGCCGGGGCGCAGCGGGCGAGCACGTACCCGTGGATCGGCCGGAGGTCGAGGTAGCCGCGCTGGACCATCCCCCGGTGGATCTGATCGACCAGCGTGCCTGCGGCGCTCAGCAGGAGCGCGGAGAGCGCGAGTTCGTCGGCCATGGGACGAGGATAATTGGTTGACGGATTGGTCAAGCTGCTTGACTATTTGGTCAAGTAAATTGACTAAATCAGGGAGAGGCCATGCCAGTTCTGTCGGAAGCGGTGGTTCACGAGATCCATGGCAGCCGGTTCAGCTCCTACGTCCGCCCGGGGTCGGGAAGTGTCGAGCTCTGCGCCTGGCGGCTCGACGTCCCGGCCGGTACGACAGGCGTGCCGCACCGGCCGAGCCGCGAGGAAGTGCTGGTCGTGCTGGGTGGGGCCGCCCGGGTGACGATCGACGGAGTGGCCCAGATCGCCGGCGTCGGCGACGTCGTACTGGTGCCGGCCGGAGCCGACTTCCAGATCGACGTCGACGGCGAGGAGCCGCTCCGGGCCTGGGTCACGACGTCCGTAGGCCTCACGGCCGAACTCCCGGACGGCACCACGATGACGCCGCCCTGGGCGAGTTAGCGCCGACGGACGATCAACTGACCTCGGGTGTTGCCCCAGGCGGTGCGCCAGGCGTAAGCCAGGCGCGCGCGGTCGGCCTGATCGACCTTGATGCAGCCGAGGGTCCGGTAATGACGAAACGGCGTCCCGGGGACGCCGCTGGAGTGGATGAACAGGTCGTTGCGGACCGTCTTGCGGTTCCGGCACACCTGGGTGGAGAGCGCCCAGACGTCACCGCGGACGACCGGGTTGCCGGCCTTGAAATTTCGTAGGAATCGGACCGTGTACCGCCCGACCGGCAGCACCCCCCGGCCCTTCGCGCACTCGTCCAGCGAACCTTGTCCGCTGCCGGCCCGTACCGAAACGAACCGCCGGACGTTGTCCAGGCGGGTCGAGTAGTAGAGCGTCAGTTTGCTGTTCTGGGGAGAGCGGACGTTGATGTCGTAGTAGAAGCGGGGAGCGGACCGCTGGTAGTGCCGGTCGTATACGCCGGTGACCTGGGCGCCGGCCTGAGCGGGCGACGCCGTGAGTCCGACCGTGGCGATCGCGCAGGCTGCGCCGATCGTTGCGGTCACGAGCGTACGAATCTTGGTCAACCTGGTCTCCTCTCGAGTCCGCGCACGCGTAGCGCGGAGGAGAAAAGGACACAACAGGCGAAAACAACCCTCAGGTGCGGGTTGGTGTTTCTCGACTTGTCGACCGAGGCCGGGCGCCAGTAGTTCGCACGCGTCCGGGTACGTTTCCGGTGACACGTCCTACGCGATTTGGGAGACGGACATGGCGCTTACCAGCACCGCGACCGCGCACTGGGAGGGGAGCCTCTTCGAGGGCAAGGGGTCGGTCAACCTCGACTCCTCCGGGCTCGGGTCGTTCGACATCAACTGGAAGGCCCGCTCCGAGGGCGCGGCCTCGACCACCACGCCCGAGGAGCTCCTCGGCGCGGCCCACGCGGCCTGCTTCTCGATGGCGTTCTCCAACGGCCTGGCCAAGGCCGGCACGCCGGCGACCGCGCTGAACACGACCGCCGACGTGACGTTCGTGCCCGGCACCGGCATCACCGGCATCAAGCTCACCGTCCGCGGTGACGTCCCCGGCATCGACGCGGACGCGTTCGCCGCCGCGGCCGAGGACGCCAAGGTCAACTGCCCGGTCAGCCAGGCGCTGGCCGGCGTCGACATCACGCTCGACGCCGCACTCGCCTGAGATTCACAGCACGGAGAGGATGGCCTCGATCGCGTCGTCGATCTCCGCAGCCGCCTCTTTGAAGTCTTGCTCGTTGCCGCCGATCGGGTCCTTCACGTCGAACTCGGTCGGCGGCGGCGGGCGCAGATATCCTCGTCGCAGACCGGCCGCCCGGGGCAGGTTACGCACCCGGTCGGTGAGGTGGTCACCCCGGACGATCGTGTTGCCGAGCCCCTCGACCAGCCAGGCCAGCTCCCGCCAGGTGAACACCCGGCCGAGCAGGTTCGGGTTGCCGGCGATGATGCGGTCGCGGTGCCGCCGGGTCGCGGTCAGCACCACGTCGGCGCGCTCGGCGGCCTCCGGGTCGAGCAGGCGGGCCCGGAACCCGGCCGTGTCGATCCCGCGTTTGGCCAGCTCAGCGGCGGCCAGCGGGTGGATCGGCAGCCCGGCCGGGGCCGAGGTGCCAGCGCTGCTCACCACGACGGTCTCGGCGACGCCCTGGTAGCGGGACTGCAGGCCGGCGACCATCAGCCGCTCGGCGATCGGTGACCGGCACAGGTTGCCGGTGCACACGTGCAGGATCCCACCCATGCATTCGATGGTTACCGACGAACGTGTCGGCGTCCACGGCATACATGTTTCGGAACCGCTAGCAAGCCCCAAAAATGGGTGAACTGGGCGTGAGTCGGGAGCGTTTACCGGGTAGCCCTTCCAGTGCCACCTGGTGAGGAGGGTAGCCATGGACCGGCCGCCTACGCGCTTCGACGTCAGCTCCATCGAGGGGAGCACCGTCATCCGTGTCGTCGGCGACCTCGATTCGGACTCCGCGCCCACGCTGCGCACGATGCTGTCCAAGGAATTCGACGGCGGGCGCTCGGTGATCGTCGATCTGGCCGACTGCCCTTTTCTGGACTCGGTCGGGATCGGGACGCTGGTCTACGGCTGGAAGGCGGCCGACACCGCGGGCGGGCAGTTCCACCTGCGCAACATCGGCCGGTACGCGCAACGCGTCCTCGACCTGGTCGGCCTGTCCGACCTGATCCCGGTCGCCTGACACAGAAAACCGGCGCTGCCCTCGGGCAGCGCCGGTCGTCCGGACCGGTCAGTTGGTGAAGAACGACGGCCGGTACTCCGGCGAGTGCCGGCTCGGGTGCTGTTCGAACGCAATGACGACGTCGGCCGCTGCCGCCTGCAGCTCGGCGATCTCGTCGGCGCTGAACACGTGTGGGACCTGCTCGATCACGCAGTGCGCCCCGAGCACCTGCCCGGACGGCGTGATCAGCGGGGCGCCGGCGTAGGCCCGGACCCCGTCGAGCTCCACCGCCGGGTTCGTGCACTGCATCGGGTCGCTGGTGGCGTCCGAGACGATGTACGGCTCGCCGGTCAGCACGGTCTGCGCGCAGAACGCCCACTCGGCCGGCGCGCCGCCGGATCGCATCCACCCCTCGACGCCGTGGGCGCCCGCGATCATCGCCGCGTTGTCGAGCATCAGCGTGGTCATCGCGGTCGGCATGTGCAGGTGCATCGCGGTGCGCATGGCGATCGCGTCCAGCTGCTGCCGCAGGTGCGGGTCGTCGAGGTCATAGTTGGCCAGTGCGGTCAGGCGGGTCCGGTCGGCCAGCCGGTGGTGCAGCAGGGTGCTCATGCCGGGCTCCCGATCAGCTCGCGGTCGGTGGCGATCGCGTCGAAGGCCGCGACCCGGATCTCCAGCGAACGGCCGCAGAGCGCGGTGATCGGATCGCTGGCCTTCATCGCCTCGATCACCCGGTCCAGCGCGTCCGGGTCGGTCTCGCGCCCGGTCAGTTCGGTGTCGCTGAGCAGCTGGTGCCAGATGCGGTCGGTGATCTCGGCGTAAACCTCGGCCAGCGCCATGTGCGCCTCGTCGAGGTCCGGCCGGGGCAGGCCGTACGGCCCGGACGTCGCGCCGGGCGGGGGGTGCGGGAGATCGATCATGGTCGTCCGTCCTCACGTTCCGCCACCGTGAAACTACAGGCGGTTACGACAATGATCGCCCATAAAGTCCGTTTCGGCAAAGGCCGTGCTTCGCGGAGCGCGGTCGACGACCGACTGGCCGTCGACCAGGCGCTCGAGCGAGCACCGGTCGACGGCCAGCGAAGAGACGTCAGAAGTTGATCATGTGGCCGGCCAGGCCGTGGATCGCTTCCTTCACGGCCTCCGACAGCGTCGGGTGGGCGTGCACGTTTCGGCCCACCTCGTGCACCGTCAGGTCCCACTGCTGCGCCAGCGTCAACTCGGGCAGCAGCTCCGTGACGTCCGGCCCGATCATGTGCGCGCCGAGGAGCTCGCCGTACTTCGCGTCCGAGAGGATCTTCACGAAGCCCCCCGGATCACCCAGCCCATGCGCCTTGGCGTTCGCCGTGAACGGGAACTTCGCAACCTGAACGTCGTACCCCTTCTCGCGCGCCTGGGCCTCGGTGTATCCGAACGACGCGATCTGGGGCTGGCAGTACGTCGCCCGCGGGATCATCACGTAATCGACCGACTGGGTCTCGGCCCCGGCGATCGTCTCGGCCGCGATGATGCCCATCGCCTCGGCCGCGTGCGCCAGCATCAGCTTCGCGGTGCCGTCGCCGATCGCGAAGATGTGCGGGACGCTCGTCCGGCAGAACTCGTCGATGTCGATCGCCCCGCGCTCGGTGAGAGCGACCCCGGTCTTGTCCAGACCGAAGCCCTCCGTCCGCGGCGCGAACCCGATCGCCTGCAGCACCTTGTCAGTCTCCAGGACCTGCTGGGCCCCGTCCTTGGAAACCGTCACCCGCACCGACGGGCCGGAGTCGTCGATCGATTCCACCCGCGTCGACGTGAGCACCTTGATGCCGAGCTTCTTGTACCGCTTCGCGAGCTCCGTCGACACCTCGACGTCCTCCAGCGGCACCAGCCGGTCGAGGAACTCGACGATCGTCACGTCGACGCCGTAGTTGCGCATCACGTACGCGAACTCAACACCGATCGCGCCGGCCCCGGCGATGACGATGCTCTTCGGCAGGTTGTCGGTGAGGATCTGCTCCTCGTACGTCACGACCCGGTCCGAGAGCGTCGTGCCCGGCAGCAGGCGGGTGGTGGCACCCGACGCGACGATCGCGTTGTCGAACGTGATCGTCTCGGAGCCGCCGTCGTTGAGCGCGACCTCGATCGTGTTCGGGTCGGTGAACGTTCCCCAGCCGTGGAACTGCTGGATCTTGTTCTTCTTCATCAAGAAGTGGACGCCCTTGACGCGGCCGTCGGCGACCTTCCGGCTGCGGTCGAACGCGGCCTTGTAGTCGAACGAGACCGTGCCGTCGACGGTGATGCCGAACTGCTTGGCCTCGTTCTGGAAGATGTAGGCGAGTTCGGCGTTCCGGAGCAGCGCCTTGGACGGGATGCAGCCCACGTTGAGGCACACCCCACCCCAGTACTGCTTCTCGATGATCGCCGTCTTCTTGCCGAGCTGCGCGGCTCGGATCGCGGCGACGTACCCACCCGGGCCGGCGCCCACTACCACGACATCGAAGTGTGTGCTCACGGTATCCACCCTATGCCGGAACGCGTCCTGACCATTAAGCGGTACGTTCTGTAGCCGCACCTGCCCGCGGGCGACCTCTTTATCGTCGGAGTCCCTGGTCAGGACCACCAACCAGAGCTGCTGCGTCCGTCCCTGCTGGATCGGTGTTGCGACCAGGCTCACCCTCCCGGCGGTCATCGACCGCAGAAAATCGGTGCCGTTGTGCAGGCCGACGGCGAACTGCCCCGCTCCTGCACGGCGTGCAACCGTTTTGCACCCTCGCTCTATTCGCCCGCTAACAGACGGCACCGATCAAGTCGGCATGACCGAGACTTCGTACGCCGAGCAGGCCGCCGACGGCACGCTCCGGCTCGTACCGCGCCCCGGCTCGATCGCCGCGCAGGCCCGCTCCGGCGCGGTCGGCGCCGTCCGGCCCGGCCGTGCCGACCGGGCGAGCTCTCGGTTCCCGACGATCGACAGCGTCATCGACGCCCGGGCGATCTTCCCGGTGTTCCAGCCGCTGGTCCGCGCCCACGACCGGGCGCTGATCGGGTACGAGGCGCTCAGCCGCGGCCCGGTCGGCACGCCCTGGGAGTCGCCGATCGCGCTGTTCGAAGCGGCCGGCGAGGTCGGCCGCCTGGCCGAGCTCGACTGGGCCTGCCGGGCCCGCATCGGCCGCGCGGCGATCGCCGCCGGTCTCGACCGCTCGACCGCCCTGTTCGTGAACGCCGAGCCGCCGGCCGCCGCGACGCCGTGCCCGGACGACCTGCTGCCCGCGGTCCGCGAGGCCGAGCGCCGGCTGCACCTCGTCGTCGAGATGACCGAGCGCTCGATCGCCGACGACCCGGCCGGCCTGCTCACCGCGGCGGCCGCGCTGCGGGCGGCCGGCTGCGGCATCGCGCTGGACGACGTCGGTGCGATCCCGGCGTCGCTGGCGCTGATGCCGCTGCTCGACCCGGACGTCATCAAGCTCGACATGCAGTTGGTCCGGCATCCGCACGACCTCACGACGGCCCGGGTCGTGAACAGCGTCATCGCCCAGGCCGAGCGCTCCGGCGCGGCGATCCTGGCCGAGGGCATCGAGACGCCCCAGCACCTGGCCACCGCCCGCACGATGGGCGCGTCGATCGTCCAGGGATTCCTCACCGGCCGGCCGGCCCCGCTGCCGGTCGAGGGCGCCCCGTCGCTACCGCCCGAGCGGCTCTACCGCCGGGTCGTCGAGGAGCCCACCGGGACGCCGTTCGAACTGCTGTCGCAGGCCCGCCCGGCCCAGCGCGCGACCAAGGAAGCCCTGCTCACGATCAGCAAATACCTCGAGACGAAGGGCCTCGACAGCGAGGAGCCGCCGGTCGTCCTCGGCTGCTTCCAGCACGACCGGCACCTCACGCCGGTGACGCGCGCCCGCTTCGCGAACCTGGCCATGTCGGCCGGGCTGGTCGCGGCGATCGGCGAGGGCGTCTCGCCCGAACCGGTGCCGGGCGTCCGCGGCGCCGGCCTCGACCCGGGCGACCCGCTCTGCGCCGAGTGGAACGTCGTCGTGGTCGGTCCGCACTTCGCCGGCGCGCTGGTGGCCCGGGACGTCGGCGACGACGGCCCGGAGGGGCAGCGTCGCTTCGACTACGTGCTCACCTACGAGCGTTCGCTGGTGCTGCGCGCGGCGCGCTCGCTCCTGCGCTGGCTCGCCCCCGTTCCCTACAACCAATGATTCCGACGGAACACCAGGTACAACGCGCTGGACACGGCCAGCATCAGCAGCACGGCCAGCGGATACCCGACTAGCCAGTGCAGTTCGGGCATGTGCTCGAAGTTCATGCCCCAGATCCCGGCCAGCAGCGTCGGACCGGCGATGATCGCCGCGTAGGCCGAGATCTTGCGCATGTCCTCGTTCTGCCAGGCCCCGGTGCGGGCCAGCTGGGCGTTCAGGATCGACGTGATCAGGTCGTCGAAGCCCCGGACCTGCGTGTTCACCTGCAGGACGTGGTCGGCGACGTCCCGGAAGTGCGGGGTGTTGCCGCCGGGCAGCACCGTGT
Organism: Cryptosporangium phraense; assembly: GCF_006912135.1. Classification (NCBI taxonomy): domain Bacteria; kingdom Bacillati; phylum Actinomycetota; class Actinomycetes; order Cryptosporangiales; family Cryptosporangiaceae; genus Cryptosporangium; species Cryptosporangium phraense. The sequence goes on from NZ_VIRS01000018.1 coordinate 67,187, forward strand.
CGCCGCGCATGATCGCCCTGGCCACCGGCTCCAGCGGCTCGACCGCCTCGCGGAACTCCAGCACCTCGCGCTTGAGCTCGTAGATCCGCTGGGTGACGTCCTGGCGCTCGGGCGCGAACACGGCCAGTTCGAGCTGGGTGACGTCGGTGCGCACCTCGCCGGCGATGGCCATGTACGAGTCGACGACCGCGTCCGCCAGTTCGTACACGACGGCGCCTGCGCCGTGCTCGAAGACCTTCCGGGAGGAGTCCAACCGGCGACGGGCCTCGCGGATCGGATCACCCTGATCGCCGTGGCTGACCGTCACCACCGCGTTGGCCAGCAGGAACAGCTCGATCTCGCCGGTCTCGATGGCCGAGGTCGCGTCGGTGTAGGTCAACGTCTTCAGTACGACGAACGTCTGGTCGCCGTAGCGCTCGACCTTGGCCCGCTGGTGCGCCTGCAGGGCGTCCTCGACGGCCAGCGGCGGCAGGTTCAGCTTGCTCGCTACCCGGCCCAGCACGTCGGCTTCCGGCGTCCACAGCGACAGCCAGCCGAAATCCGAACCGGTCAGGCCGTCGAGGGCGGCCAGCATCGCCTCCAGGTCACCCTCGATCGGCTTGACCGCGCCGTCGACATAGATCACGCAGTGCATACGACTGTGATACTCCGTTTCCGTGCATACCCGCTGAGCCCATCGGGTAGGGGAGAGGATTACGCCGTTTCTGGGTTAATGTCCGCGGGATGGCGCAGCGCGACATTTCCCCGGCCAAGCCTTCCAAACACCCCTTCCCCGCCGACCTCCCGCAGCAGTACCTCCGCGCGCTGATCGAGAACCTCGACAGTGCGGTGGTTCTCTGTGATCCGAAGGGTCGCATCCTGCTCTTCAATCGCGCGATGGCCGTCGCCTGCGCCAGCGGCACCACCGCGAGCTGGGAGCGGACCGAGGACGACCCGGAGTCCGGTGACCTGCGGGTCGGCGTCGACGTCAGCCGGATCTCGGGTTGCCTGCGCAACCCGGACGGCTCCCGCCTGGTGCAGGGCGAGCTGCCGCTGTCGAAGGCCCTGCGCGGCGAGCGGATCCGCGACCACGAGATCCACCTCGGCCCGGACGGCCGCCGACCGCGCACCTATCGGGTCCACGGCGAGGCGGTGTGCAACGAGACCGGCCGGACGGTCGGTGCGCTGCTGACCCTGCAGGACATCACCGAGCGACGCCTCGCCGCCCGGTTCGGCGACTGCGAGCTGGCCGTCTCCGAGGCGCTCACGGTCTCGGCTCCGGTCGACGAGGCCGGCACCGCCGTGCTGGCCGCGGTCGGGACCCGGCTGTCCTGGCCCTACGGGGAGCTCTGGCTGGCCGACGAGGTCGAGGAGATGCTGTACCCGGCGGCCCGCTGGGTCGCGCCCGGCCATCAGCCGTCCGATCCGATGCCCGATCGGCTGCCCCGCGGCGAGGGTCTGCCCGGCGAGGTCTGGGCGATGTCCGCCCCGCGCTGGTACGCCGACGTCGCCGCCCCCGGCGTCCACCCGAGCCTGGCCGCGACCGCGAGCCGGTTCGGGCTGCGCTCGGCCGTCGCGGTCCCGATCCGGACGCCCGAGCAGTTCATCGGCGTCCTGACGTTCTTCGGCGCGACGGTCGAGGAGCCGGAGAGCTCGCTGCTCGCGCTCCTCTCCGGCGTGGCCGCGCACGTCGGGCAGTTCCTCTCCAGACGCCGGGCCGACGACCTGGCCCTCGAGCTGACCCGCACCAGGGACGACTTCCTCGCGCTCGTCGGACACGAGCTCCGGACCCCGCTGACCTCGATCGTCTCGCACACCGAGCTGCTGCTGACCGACGGCGAGCTCAGCGGCGAGAACCGCCTGCTGCTCGAGTCGGTCGACCGCAACGCGAACGCGCTGCGCGCGATCGTCACCGACCTGCTCGACCTGGCCGGACTCGAGTCCGGCGACATCTCCCTCGACCTCGGTCCGGTCGATCTCTCCGAGATCGTCTCCGCGTCCACCGCGGCTCTCGCCCCGGTGGCCGAGGCCAACGACGTCAAGATCCAGGTGGACGCTCCGCGGGTGCTGTCGCTGCGCGGGGATCCGGTGCGGCTGCGCCAGCTCGCCGACGAGCTGATCGCCAACGCGGTGAAGTACTCGCCCGACGGCGGCGACGTCGGGGTCCGCCTCGAGCGCGAGGGTGACCTGGCCGCGCTGACCGTGACCGACGGCGGCCTGGGTATTCCGGAGGACGAGCGGCCACGGGTGTTCCAGCGCTTCTTCCGGTCGTCGGCGGGCACCGCCCGGGGAATCTCCGGAACCGGTCTGGGCTTGCCCCTGGCCCGGGCGATCGTCGAACGACACGGCGGGACGATCCAGGTCCAGCACGCGAATCCGGGCACGTCAATGACGGTGTCGCTGCCCCTGGACGGCCCCGGATCGAGCCCGGGCAAGTAGGCCCGCCCGCTATATCGCCAGCGGTGACGGAACCGTACGATTGGCGCCGGTCTCCCGTCGAGCAGCGTGCGCGGGGATCCGTACCCGTCTGCACGGTAGGAGGCCCCCATGATGATGCAGCTGTCCCCGCCGACGCCCTTCGAAGTCCTGATCGTGGACGACGACGCCGGCGACGTCCTGATCATCGAGGAAGCGCTCAGCACCCACGGTCTGGGCAGCACGCTGCACGTCGTCGCCGACGGCGTCGGAGCCATGGAGTTCCTCCGCCGCGAGGGTGAGCACAGGAACGCGCCCCGGCCGCACCTGGTGCTGCTCGATTTGAACATGCCCCGCAAGAGCGGCCGAGAGGTGCTCGAGGAACTGAAGCGGGACGACGACCTGGCGAGCATCCCGGTCGTCGTGCTCACGACGTCGTCGGCGGACGAGGACATCCTGCGGTCGTACGACCTGCACGCGAACGCGTACGTGACGAAGCCGGTCGACTTCGCGGAGTTCGAGGGCGTGGTCGTGCAGATCGAGCAGTTCTACGGTCAGACGGCCCAGCTGCCCGGCCGCCGCCGAGACCTCTGAGCCACCCTCCGTCGTCCGCGGCCACCCACCGCGGAGGACGGACCGCCAGGATCGAGGCGCCGCTCTCCCCGCCGGTTACCGCGCCCCTGTCGTTGGGATGATCCGGGGGGGTGTTGTGACCAGACCGGGTGGCGTCGACGGACCGCTGATAGGGACACGGCCGACCGCGTTCTTGGTAGGTCTCTTCGTAACGTGGCTGCCGGCTGTCGATGCCAGACCTGCGACCCATTCCTGTTCTCGGGGGCGCGGGAAGTGAGGCGGACATGAGCTCGAACAGACCGGACTACCAGGTGTTTTGCGGGTTGAACGTCGGCAAGGACGGCCACCACGCCACCGCGATTAGCCCGGCCGGCAAACGGCTGCACGACGCGCCGCTGCCTAACGATGAGGCCAGGTTGGTCGCCCGCGCGCAGGGCCACGACGTGGCCTACCTGCCCGGTCTGGCGATGCGCCGGATCGCTGACCTGCACCTCGGCTAGGCCAAGACCGACGCCCGCGACGCGCACGTCATCGCCGACGCGACCCGCACCCTGCCGCACACGCTGCGCCGTGTCGACGTCGGAGACGAAGCCCCCGCGGATTTGGAGGTGCTGGTCGGGCTCGACGACGACATGGCCGGCGAGGCGACCCGGGTCAGCAACCGCATCCGCGGGCTACTCACCCAGATCCATCCCGCCGCCGAACGCGTTCTCGATCCTCGCGTCGCGCACCTGGCTGTCCCTCGAGCTGTTGTCCCGATAATGGCGGACCGACCGCTTGCGGCAAGCCGGCCGCCGCCGCTGGTCGCCACCGCGGTCAAGAACGGCCCACGCATCGGTCAGCAACTCGTCACCGATCTGCTGACCGCTCTGAACCAGCAGACCGCCACCGTTCCAGGATCCGCCGCAGCCGAGACAGTGCTTCCGAAACTGGCCGAGTCCCTGCGCACCGCCCTCCGGCAGTGCGCCGACCTGGCGATTCAGGTCGAGGAACTGCCCCGATCCGCAGCGCGGCCCGGGGGTGCTGGCCGACCGTGGGGTTCTGCGGATTGGTCAACTTTCCTGACTACATGGTCAGGTAAGTTGACCAATCCGGAAAAGCACCAGGCGAACTCGCGAGCGCGCGCCAGCCGCAGAGGTGCCGTTGCCACGAGCCGGAATCGCGGGACGGCCGCCCGTTCGGGGGCCTCCGGAATCACTCATCTGGATGATGATTCCCCAGGCGTGGCGACGCGTCCGGGCCGGTGACATGCGACGGAGGGTGCTGTTGGTCTGCCAGACGCCGAACTGCTCACCGTCGCAGTGGCCCAGGCGCTTCTGCAGGTCCGCTCCGAACGCCGTGGGCTGCGGCTGGTCACTCCACTGCCTCAGGAATCAACCATCTAGTCCCGCCGTCGCCGGACGACGTCCTCCGGCGGCACGGTCGGTGGCTCGTTCGACAGGTCCGGCGCGATCACGATCGACTGGTCTCCCGAATCCGGCAACCCGAACAACGGATCCCGCTCCGTTCCCGCCAACACCAGATCCGACGTCCCCTTCACCAGCGTCCGACCCCGGAAGAACGCCGGCGCCACCACCGCATAACCGATCATCAGCACCGCCCCGAACACGAGCGTTCCGATGCCGATGATGAACACCCCGCCCACACCGCCGAGTGTCGTGCTGCCCGCGTCCGGCTTCGAGTAGTCGTAGGCCGACTTCAGGAACGCGGCCAGCAGCATCAGCCCGCCCAGGCCCGGCAACACGCCCTGCATCCAGAACGACCTCGCGCTCTTCAGGAGCTGCCTCCGGTAGAACCACACGCAGGCGAAACCGGTGATCCCGTAGTAGAACGCGATCATCAGGCCGACCGACGAGATCGAGTCACCCAGCACGTTCTCGCTCACTAGCGTGAGACCGACATAGAAGACGATCGACAGGATGCCCATCCAGATCGTCGCCACGGTCGGGGTCAGGTACTTCGGGTGGATCTTCGCGAAGCTCCGCGGAATGGCCCGGTACGCGCCCATCGACAGCGCGGTCCTCGCGGTCGGGATGATCGTCGTCTGGGTCGACGCCGACGCCGAGGTCAGCACCGAGATCAGCAGCAGCACCTCGAAGGCCTGGCCGACGAACGAGTGCCCGAACACCGCCGGCCCGAGCGCGTTGAAGATGTCGTCGCCGTTGTCGGGGTTGCCCAGGCCGATGCCCGACGTCCCCACCCCGGCGAACGCCACCGCGGCCAGCGCCACCAGCGCGTACGTGACCAGCAGCAGCACCGTCGACAAGATGGCGGCCCGGCCGGGGGTCTTCTCCGGGTCGGCGGTCTCCTCGTTGCAGGCGACGGCGGTGTCCCAGCCCCAGTAGATGAAGACCGCCAGCAGGGTGGCCTCCACCAGGTCGCTGACGCCCAGGCCACCGGGCCAGAACCAGCTCAGCGCGGGGTGGATCGAGCTGTCGGCCCCGTTGCCCGACCACACCTTGGCCAGCGCGATCACCGCGAACGCGATCAGCAGCACGAGCTCGATGCCCAGCAGCGCGTACTGCAGGCGGGCCGAGACCTCGACCCCGCGGTAACAGATGTAGGTCATGATCACGATCCACAGCACGCCGGCGACCGTGCTCCAGAACGTCGAGTCGGCCAACCCGTCGGCCCCGACCAGCTTGTAACTGTACGAACCGGCGATCTGGGCCAGGTTCGCCATCACGATGATGTCGGCGGCGATGATGCCCCAGCCGCCGAGCCACCCGACCCAGGGGCCGAACGCCCGGCTCGCCCACGTGAACGTCGTCCCGCAGTCCGGCTCGGCCTTGTTGAGCTCCTGGTAGGCCAGCGCGATCAGGTACATCGGCACGAACGCCAGCAGGATCACGGCGGGCGCCTTCACGCCGACCGCGACGACGATGAAGCCGAGGGTCGCGGCCAGGCTGTAGGCCGGCGCGGTCGACGACATCCCGATCACGACGCTGGCGACCAGCCCGAGCGCCCCGCCTTTGAGACCTTTGTCGCCGGCGCCCGCAGCCACGGCCTGCGTGTCCTGAGTCATCGCGCCCTCCCCAGCCACCCGGTCTTCCGGTTATCGCACCCGGAAGCGGCGCCCCGGCATCCACCGCACGGAGGACGTCCCGGAGACAATCTCCGTTTACCGGCTGTTTTCGGTGAGTGGAACAACCGAGTTTTCCCGAGCGGTCGCCGAGGCAAGCGCAGACAACGCTCACCTGGAGGCCGCCGTGACCGCGTTACCGCAGAGCCGGCTCGACCGCGTCGGCCGGACCGTCCTCGCCCTCTGTTTCGTCGTCGTCCTGCTCGAAGGCTTCGACCTGTTCGTCTACAGCACGGTCATCCCCGACCTGATCGACGACCCGGACTGGCACCTCACCGCCTCGCAGGCCGGCCGCATCGGCTCGTACGCCACGTTCGGCATGTTGCTCGGGTCGCTGGCGATCGGCACGGTCACCGACTGGATCGGCCGCCGCAAGACGGTCATGGCCTGCGCGACCTGGTTCTCGCTGCTGATGGCGTTCTGCGCCGTCGCCCCGAACCCGACGGTCTTCGGACTCGGCCGCTTCCTGGCCGGCCTCGCGCTCGGCGGGCTCATCCCGACCGCGATGCCGCTGGTCATGGAGTACATCGGGGAGAACCGCCGGGGCCGGGGCGCGACCTGGATGATGGCCGGCTACCACGTGGGGGGCCTCGTCGTGGCCGCGCTCGCGATCGCGGTGCTGCCCGCGTTCGGCTGGCGCGCGATGTTCTGGGCCGGAGCGATCCCGATCGTCGTGATGCTCCCGCTGCTCTGGCGGTACCTGCCCGAGTCGGTCGGCTTCCTGCTCTCGCACGGCCGGAGGGCCGAAGCCGAGGCGGTCGCCTCCCGTCACCACATTCCTCTGGACGACGTCCAGCCGGACGAAAATCCGCGCGCCGACCGCTCGGCCGGGCTGCGCACGATCTTCGGCCCCGGATACCTGGTCGCGACGCTGCTGTTCTTCGTCGCCTCGTTCTGCGGACTACTGCTCGTCTACGGGTTCGGGACGTGGCTGCCCGAGCTCATGCGCAAGTCCGGTTACGGGCTCGGTTCGGCGCTGACGTTCCTGGTCGTGACGAACGTCGGGGCGATCGCCGGGATGCTGCTCACCGGCCCGATCGCCGACCGCGCCGGCACGAAGCGGACCGCCGCGATCTGGTTCCTCACCGGCGCGGTGTTCGTCGGGATCCTCAGCATCCACCTGCCCGCGGTGCTGATGTACCTGGCGGCCGCGCTGGCCGGGTTCTTCCTGTTCACGGCCCAGACCGTGCTGTACGGGCACGTCGGGTACCACTACCCGTCGTCGGCGCACGCGACCGCGCTGGGTTGGATCGCCGGGATCGGGCGGATCGGGTCGGTGGTCGGGCCGACGCTCGGTGGGGTGTTGCTGGATGCGGACGCCGGGGTGTGGAGCTTCTACGTGTTCGCGTTGGCCGGGTTGGTCGGAGCGGCCGCGATGGCGCTGGCGCCGGGCGCCTCCCGCTCGCGCTGGCCACTCTTCGGTCGCGCTGGTTCGCCGGCCACCTCTTGACCTCTAGTCCGGTTGAGGTTGGAGGCTGCTTCCCATGCGCGCGATACAGCTCACCGCCTTCGGCGATCCCTCCGTTCTGGTGCCGGTCGACGTCCCCGATCCGGTTCCCGCCTCCGATCAGGTTCTGGTGGACGTCGAACGAGTGAGCATTTCGTTCGTCGAGACCCAGATCCGGGCCGGACGGCCGCCGCGAGCGTTTCCGCTGCCCGAGCCGCCGTTCATTCCGGGGAACGGGGTCGGCGGGGTGGTCAGCGCGGTCGGCCCGGGCGTCGACCCGGGACTGGTCGGGCGGCGCGTGTTCGCGACGACGGGCGGCCACGGCGGGTACGCGTCGAAGGCGGTCGCCGCGGTGAGCGACCTGGTCGAGATACCGGCCGGGATTTCGACGGCGGACGGCGTGGCGCTGGCCACCGACGGGCGGACCGCGCTGGGGCTGTTCCGGCTCGCCGCTCCGGGTGCGGGGGAGATCGTGCTGGTCGAGTCGGCGGCCGGCGGGGTCGGCACGCTGCTCGTTCAGCTCTCCCTCCGCGCCGGTGCCCGGGTCATCGGAGTGTCGAGCGGTGGCAAGCTGAATATCGTCAAAAAGAGGACGGAAGCGATCGACTACGGGCAGCCGGAGTGGGCGGACCGGGTCCGCGAGCTGACCGCGGGCGCGGCCGTCGACGTGGTGTTCGACGGGGTCGGCGGCGCGGTGGGCACGGCGGCGGCCGGGCTCGTGAGCACGGCGGGGCGGTTCGTGATCCACGGGGCGGCCAGCGGGTCGATGACGGATCCGGCGACGGTGAACGCGCGGATCCTGACGCTGCGGGACATCCGCGAGACGGTCGCGGAGCTGTCGCGGGACGCGCTGACCTCGGGCCTTTCGCCGCTGGTCGGGCAGGTGCTCCCGTTGGAGCGGGCGGCCGACGCGCACGCTCGGATCGAGGCGCGGACCGCGGTCGGTAAGACGCTGCTCGCCGTGTGAGCGAAGATGGGGGCGTGATCCCGAACGTTCTCGCCGCCCGCTATGCCTCTCCCGAGCTGACCAGGCTGTGGTCGCCGGAGCACAAGATCGTGCTCGAGCGCCGGCTGTGGATCGCGGTGCTGCGTGCGCAGCGTGAGCTCGGCGTTCCGGTTCCGGACGGCGTCGTCGAGGCCTACGAGGCGGTCGTGAACGACGTCGATCTGGAGTCGATCGCGGCGCGGGAGCGGGTGACCAGGCACGACGTGAAGGCGCGGATCGAGGAGTTCTCGGCGCTGGCCGGGCACGAGCACATCCACAAGGGGATGACGTCCCGGGACCTCACCGAGAACGTCGAGCAGCTGCAGGTCCGGGCGTCGCTCGAGCTGATCCGGGACCGGGTCGTGTCGTCGCTGGTGCGGCTGGCCGCGCGGGCGGTCGAGTTCGACGCGCTGGTGCTGACCGGGCGGTCGCACAACGTGCCGGCCCAGGCCACGCTGCTCGGCAAGCGGTTCGCGTCCGCGGCCGAGGAGCAGATGCTGGCCTATTCGCGCATCTCTTCGCTCTTGGAGGGGTATCCGCTGCGGGGGATCAAGGGACCTGTCGGCACCTCGGCCGACCAGCTGGATCTGCTCGGCGGGGATCCGATCCGGCTGGCCGCTCTGGAGCAGGCGGTGGCCCGGCACCTGGGGTTCTCGCAGGTGTTCACGAGCGTCGGCCAGGTGTATCCGCGGTCACTCGACTTCGACGCGGTGTCCGCGCTGGTCGTGGCCGCCGCGGGGCCGTCGAGCCTGGCCACGACGATCCGGCTGATGGCCGGGCAGGAGCTGGTCACCGAGGGGTTCAAGGCCGGTCAGGTCGGTTCGTCGGCGATGCCGCACAAGATGAACACGCGGTCCTGCGAGCGGGTGAACGGGCTGGCCGTGATCATCCGCGGGTACGCGTCGATGACCGGTGAGCTGGCCGGTAACCAGTGGAACGAGGGGGACGTGTTCTGCAGCGTCGTCCGTCGGGTCGCGCTGCCGGATGCGTTCTTCGCGGCGGACGGGCTGTTCCAGACGTTCTTGACGGTGCTGACCGAGTTCGGTGCGTACCCGGCGGTGGTGCAGCGCGAGCTCGACCGCTACCTGCCGTTCCTGGCGACGACGAAGGTGCTGGTAGCGGCCGTGCAGCGCGGGGTGGGCCGGGAGGTCGCGCACGAGGCGATCAAGGAGCACGCGGTGGCGGTGGCGCTGGAGATGCGCGAGAAGGGCGTCGAGCGCAACGATCTGCTGGAGCGGTTGGCGGCGGACGAGCGGTTGCGGCTGGACGCGCCGACGGTGCGGGCACTGGTGGCCGATCCGTCGGCGTTCACCGGGGCGGCGTCGACGCAGGTGGCGACCGTGGCTCAGCGGGTGTCGGAGATCGCCGCCCGGCACCCGGGGGCGGCGACGTACACGCCGGGAGAGATCTTGTAGCGATGTGTGGGCGTGCGGGCTAGGCCGCGGCGGCGGCTTCGAGGGCCCAGCGCATGCGCGGGACCGCGGTCTCCGGGTGGTCGCCGAACTCGGCGGCCAGCCGCTGGGCGCAGCCGGACTCGCCACCGAAGCGCTCGAGGCTGGTCTCGATCGCGGCCTCGACCTGCGCCGAGCTGCAGGCGTCGGACGGCTGCAGCGCGCTGACGAACAGCGCTTCGGCCTTCATCGTGAGCGTCATGGTTCCCCCTGCCGGTGGTGCCTCCCCCGAGGCGATGACGCAACCATCCGGGCCCGCAGGAGCACCCCCGGTCGCAGCTCGGGAGCGGCTCGGGTGCCCGTCACCCTGTGGTCGCGGAGGCCCTCCGGCGCTGGAAGACTGACCCCATGTCATGGGTCCGGAACGGCGCGGCCGCGTTCCTCGTCGTCGTCGGTCTCTCGGTGATCGTCTTCGTGCTGTTCGCGCCGCCGAAGGACCCGCCTCCGTACACGAGCCCGCCCGGGTTCGACGACGCGGCGACCGCGTCGCCCTCGGCTCAGCCGGCCGCGCTCTTCGTCGGCGACGACTACGCCGCCGGCACCAGGAACGACGGCCCCTCCGGCTCGGACGACGAGGCGACGTTCGCCCGCCTGACCGCCGACGCGCTCGGCTGGGCGGCCAACGTCGATGCGCAGAACGGCACCGGCTATCTCGTCAAGGCCGGCACCGGCACGGCGCCGTTCGCTGGGCGTCTGGCGTCGGACAAGAAGGCGTTCACCGCCGACTACGTGATCATCTCGGGCGGACGCCACGACCTCGACCAGTCGACCGGCGAATTACCCGACGGCTACGAGAACGCCGTCCGCGCCTACCTCCGTGACGTCCGGATCGCCTACCCGAAGGCCAAAGTCGTCGCGCTGGCGCCGTTCTGGCCGGGCACCGACCCGCCCGAGGCGCTCGTCGACGCGCGGCTCGTCGTCAAGGAGGCGGCCGCCGCGACCGGCGTCGTCTACGTGAACACCCAGGGCTGGGTGTCCGAATCCGGGATCGGACCGGACGGGTCGCACCCGACCGCCGCGGGGCAGAAGGCCATCGCGCAGCGTCTGGAGGAGGCGCTGCAGCGGTTCACCAGGTCCGTGGCCTCGCCCTCGCCGTCGGTGTCACCCAGTTCCTGACCGGTCGCCGAGCGGCGGAGGCGGGACGTCGGTCGCACGGCGCATCATCTCGAGACCGGTCAGGTACGGGACGCACTCCCAGTTCGTGTGGCAGATCGGGCACTCGGGTGAATCGCCGTCCGGCAGGTGCGCGGTGCGTAACTCGTAGCCGGCGAGCCAGAGCTCCGCGTCGGTCGGCGACTCCGGCCGGCTCACCCCGTGGAGGTGGGGCTCGGCGGCCGGGGCCCGGCCGGACGGGGACGGCCCGGTCTCGGGCGCGTGGTGCTGGCGCCGTGCGGACGTGACTGGGTGCCCTCGCGGGAGACGGCCGACATTCATCCTCCGATCGCCCTCATTCGGGACGGAGCGGGGGAGCCGTGCGACGTCGTCGGCGCCCGGCCCCCTACACCGAGGATGCCGGTTTACCGTGTTCGACTTCAAGAAATTGCGAGAAATACACTTCAGTAGCCCGGGATGGGGTTGGGATTTTCTCCGCCTTTAGCAACCATCTGACTCTCCAGCGCAATACCGGGCGGTGCTGGGTCGTTCAGTGTGGACCTGGGGGGAATCGTGAAGCTCACTTTCCGTGGTACGAACAGCTCGAGCGGCTCGTGTCCATCCGTCTACGAGACCGATCGCGGAACCCTGGTCGTCCAGGGTTGGCGCGTCACCGACCGGGAAGCCATAGCTGCGCTGGCCGCGCGGGGACTCCCGGCGCACGAGACCGCAGTCGAGATCCCCTTGGAGCTGTTGGGTTACTTCCCCGGCTCTTTGGGGTCTTTTCCGCCTGACCCGTGAGATCGCCGAGCCCTCTCGAGGCAGTGGGAGACCACTGAGGACGGAGGGGCAGGCAAAGGCGGTGGTCGGTGTCCGGACGGGCGGACCCCGACCGTTACCCTTCGGCGAGGAGGGATCACCGGTTCCGTGGCCAAGCCCCATGACGCTCTGCGCGTGTTCGGATTGCAACTGCGCCAAGTGCGCGAAGATGCCGGTCTCACCGGGCGAGCGGTTGCCGATCGCACCGGTTGGCCGCATTCCAAGGTGTCCAAACTCGAGCGCGGTCAGCAGACCGCCACGAGATCCGATGTGGACGCCTGGGTGGCCGCCACCGGCGCCGGCTCGGACGACGCCGAGCGGCTGCAGGTCGCGCTGCAGCAGGCTCGGATGGAGTACACCGAGTGGCGGCAGCGGCTCTCCACCGGCACTCGGGCCCGCCAGCTCCAGCGCCGTGAGGCCGAGGCCGAGGCGACGCTGATCCGCGTCTTCGAGCCCGGCGTCCTGCCTGGCCTCCTGCAGACCGCGGACTACGCCCGCGCGGTCTTCCAAGGTCTGGTGAGCACCTACCAGATCGCGGACGACGTCGAGGACGGCGTGCGGGCCCGGTTGAGTCGCCAGGAGTTGCTGCACCAGCCGGGGCGGCGATACCACTTCGTCCTGGCCGAGACCGCGCTCTACTGCCGGATGGCCGAGCCGGTGGTCATGCACGCCCAGTTGGACCGGTTACTGACGGTCGCCCGCCAGCCGAACGTCGATCTGGCCGTGGTGCCGTTCGGGGCGCGCTGGCCGGTCGGGCCGCTGAACGGGTTCTGGCTCTTCGACCGCGACTACGCGCTGGTCGAGACGCTCGGCGCGGAGCTCACGCTCCGTGAGCCGGCCGAGATCGTCGTGTACGAGCGGATCTTCGACGCGTTCTCGCGGCTGGCGGTGCGTGGGACGGCGGCGGCCGATCTGATTCTCGGGGCCACCAGGCGGTACGCCGGGTAGTCCACGGTGCGCCGGTGGCGGGTGGTCCGTATGGTGGCTGGTTCGGGGGGTACCAGAGCTTCCGAGTGACGCCAGTGTGACCACGGGGAACGGTGATGACCCAGTATCCGGCCGGCGGTGGCCAACCGCGCGACGGCGAGAACCCGAACGAGCCGTCGTGGACTCTGCCGCCCGAGCAGGCGCCGAACGGGCCGCCGGCTCCGGGGCAGTCTTCGGGGCCGCCGCAGCCGGGCTTACCGCAGTACGGAGAGTATGCGCCGGGCGGCGGGCCGGAATCGGGCCAGGGCCAGCCGCCGCAGTACGGGCAGTCTCCGCCGTTCGGACAGTCTCCGCCGTTCGGGCAGTCTCCGCCGTTCGGGCCGGATGGTGGGTACGGGCAGCAGCCGCCTTCGCCGGGGCCGTACGGGCCGCCGCCGCAGTACGGGCAGCCGGCTCAGTACGGGCAACCGCAGCACGGCCAGGCGCCTGAGTACGGCCAGGCGCCTGAGTACGGCCAGGCGCCTGAGTACGGGCAACCGGCTCAGTACGGGCAACCGCAGTACGAGCAGCCGCCCCACTATGAGCAGCCCCAGTACGGGCAGCCGCCGCAGTACGGCCAGACGCCTGAGTACGGGCAGCCGGCCGGGTACGACCAGCCGGCTCAGTATGAGCAGCCGCCGCAGTACGGGCAGGCGCCTGAGTACGGGCAGCCGCCGCAGTACGGGCAGGAGCAGGCGTACGGGCAGCAGCCGGCGCCTTACGCGGGTTACGACGCTTCCGGCTACCCGCAACAGCCTTACGCCGATCAGGCTGCCTACGCCCAGTACCCGAACCAGGAGTACGCCGCCGCCCCGCCCCCCGACGTCCCCAAGCGCAAGAAATCGCTGCTGGGCGTCGTCGTCATTGTGGTCGTTGCCCTTGTTCTGATCGGTGGGGGCGGCACCGCGGCCTGGTTCGCGCTGCGGGGCGACAAGGGGGACGCGGACGTCGCGAAGGCCAAGACGCCGGTCGCGGCGAAGTGCGCGAGCGGAACGCTCGCGGTCGTCGGCGACACCGGCGGGGACGCCGACAGCATCGGCGAGGCGGTGGTGGCGGTCGCGAACCTCGCCGCCGAGGAGTACCACACCGCGCATCCGGACTGCACGGTCGCGATCCGGGAGTTCGACAGCGGGGGAGAGGTCGAGAAAGCCGAGCTGCTGGCGAAGCAGATCAGCGCGGACAAGTCGATCCTCGGGGTGATCGGCCCGCTGTTCTCGAAGGAGGCCGACGCGGCCTCGCCGATCCTCGATGCGGCCGGCGTGCCGATGGTGAACCCGACCGTCTCGACGGTCTCGCTCGCCGAGAAGAACCTGAAGCGCTTCCATCGGACGGTCGGGACCGACGGCGACACCGGCCGGGCGATGGCGAAGTACATCAAGGGAGCTGGGTCCCCGAAGGTCTTCGTGGTCGACGACGGGTCGACGTACCCGAAGGCGACGGCGGCGGCGGCCAAGGAGGCGCTGGGCACCGCGGTGGTGGACTCGGCGACGATCAAGCAGGGGCAGACGGACTTCACGCTGCTCGCCGGGACGATCGTGGATTCCGGGGCGACCGTGATCGCGTTCGCCGGGTTCTCCGAGGAGGCGGCCGCGCTCCGGCTGGCGGTCAACGCGAAGGGCGGCGAGAAGATCGAGTTCGTCGCCGGGCCGGGGCTGCTGGACACCGTCTACGTCACCAACGCGGGCGAGGGCGGCAAGGACACGATCGTGATCTGCGCGTGCGTGCCCGGGACCGGTCTACCGGAGGACTTCCGGCAGAAGGTCGAGTCGAAGACGACGACGAGTCCGGCCGTGTTCACGGGTGAGGCCTACGACGCGACGAACGCGTTCCTGGCCGCGCTCGGGGCGGGAAAGAAGTCGCGGGCGGATGTGGACGCGTTCCTCGACACGTACCAGGGGAACGGCGTTACCGGACCGATCTCGTTCAAAGCGGACGGAGACCTGGCGGGTACGCCACCGGAGTGGTACTTCGTGGAGGGTACGGACGGGTTCTTGGGAAAGAGCCGCGTGCAGTAGGTGTGCGCGACTGTGCGTGTGCACAGCCCTCTTGTTGGGGGCACCAGGACTCAGGCAGGGAGCAGAGTCGTAAACATCCCGTAAACACGCGGGCTGACCCGAATAGTTGACCCCTCAATTGATGTCATGGTGCGAGCGAACGGCCGGTCTTTGAGGCCCGCCGGTGTAGTGGCGATCGGTCTAGCGGCGGTTGCTGCGTTGTGTTGCGTGTGGGCCTGGATGGCGTACTCGTACCTTTTGGGATCGAAGGTGACGGTTATCCCGGGGGATGGCTGCCTGTCGGCGCTGCAGTCGACGAGCGGGCAGGTGGAGTGCTCGGACGCGCTGTGGTTGACCGGAACTCAGGTGCATCAGGGGAAGTTGGTCGACTACCGGCAGTCCGGTGGGGAGTTCGAGTACGACGCGATTCCGGCCCGTCTTGTTGGGGAGACGGCTCGGACGCGGCCGCCGGTGGTGCAGTATCTGGCGGGGTTGGTGGGGCCGCCGTTGCTGGTGGGTGCTGGGGTGACGTTCTTGGTGGCGGGAGTTGCCCGCTCGAAGCGCCGGGTCCCGGAGTACCTGGCGTACTAGTAATTGGCTGGCGCTCGGGGTTTGCCCGGTTTAGCAGTCTTCGGGTCTTGCGGGCGGGAAATTCCTCTATAGGCTGCTGGTGCGCGTTCCATCGGGTGCGACAATTTTGTCGCTTTTCCGCTGCGGCTGATCTGCCGGGTGACGGTGTCGCGATCCCGTTCGGACGGAGCATCCAACGGAGGGATTCGAATCATGAGGTATGGGGTTCACGTCGGCCTGCTCGCCGCCGGCATCGCCGCCACCGTCTGCGGCCCGGCCGCCCAGGCGGCGGAAACACACTCGACGCCGCAGAGATTGATTTGCCTGCGGAGTGAGGGCGGCAGTAGTAGCGGCGTCAGCGTGTCGACGATCAACACCAACGGTGTGTCGATCCTGGTCTACAACGGGCCGGCGGCGACGCGAATGAGCGACGCCGAGTGCGCGGCCGTGTACCGGCGTTCCCAGCGTCAGGCCCAGGCGGCGCGGACGCATGCACAGGAACAGGCGGCCCGGGCACGGGCCCAGGGGGCAGCGGCCGCGGCCCGGGCTCAGGCTCAGGCGCGGGAAGCGGTAAGGCGAGCCACCGGCCAGTAATTGCGCGCGACCCATTCGGTCGAATTGGCGGCACCCGAGCCGGAATGCAGTTAGCCGACGGACCTTCCGGCGAATGCAGTTAGCCTGCGACGATCAACCATTCGACCGCGGTCGGTCGATTGCTGTGGCGCTGAAATCGGAGTGTTGCTCGTTTTCCCGGCCATCGCGGGTTTGTGAAAATTACTCCGGAAGAAATACTCTGGGAAGGCGCAGTCGGGGTTGCGGTGATTCGGACCGGTCCGTTAACGTTTGCCCCGTTCCAGCGATGAGGGACTCTCGCGCTGGAGCACCTGTCACAGGTGGACGTCAACCCCAATGTTTTCGGAATGCGGGGTTCGCTGTCCGTGGGCCGGTTCGGAGCCGCATATTCCGAACCAATTCGCACCCACGGGGGCGGGGGACGGCGCCTACTACTCCGAAAGGGAACTCTTCAATGAACGTGTGGATGCGCCGCACCACGGGTGTTGTCGTTATCGCTGCCGGCCTCGTGGCCGCGGGCGCCGGCGCTGCTCAGGCCAAGGGGAAGGACGACGGCGGCAAGGACCCCCGCGGTTCCGTCGTCTACCAGAGCCCCTTCATCTGGGGTGACGTCACCGGTGGCACCGCCACGACGACCGTGTCGAACAGCGGTGACTTCAAGGGAAGCCCGAACCAGACCACTGGTAAGGGTGACTACGGATACAACTCCTACGGCAGCGTGGGCGGCTCCTCGAGCGCGGACGCCTACGGGCACGTCGTCACGTACGACAACAGCGTCCGTTTCCCGGGCAAGTGACCATTCCCGCCAGTTAGGCGGGAACAAAAGTTTGGGTTGAATGCTGGGGCGGGGCCGGAATTGCGAGCGCCGTCGACCACTGAGATCTGTAGTTATTCGATCATCACATCATCATCCAAATTGGAAGGATCGTCGTGACTCCCTGGATTCGACGCAGTGTTGGTGTGGCAGTTTTATCTGCCGGCTTGATCGGGGTCGCCTCCACGGCGGCTCAGGCCGATGAAATGCCACGGGCCGGACAACTCGAAGCGCCGAGCCCGATCAGCATGTCCAGTCCGTCCCTATCGGGTGATGTTACCGGTGGTACGGCCAGCACGACCCAAACGTTCATCAGCACCGTGAATCAGAACGGCCTCGTCAACGTAGCGATTGCGCCGAACGTTCAGATCGGCGACTCGAGTGCGGACGCGAGCGGTCATCAAGTGCAGTACCAGTACGGACAGTCGGGTGTCGCACTTCCGCTCGGGATCCTTGGGCGGTAGCTGGCGATGCCTGAGCGGCGCCTGCTCCACGGCCAGTGGAGCAGGCGCCGTTTTGTCGTCCGTTGCCGTCGGGCGGTATCGATCGCGTGCGGGCGGAATGCTCAGTTCGCGACGCCAGGGTTGGGGCGCCGTGCCGGTGGCGCCTCACACCGGCGCGACCCGCCACTGTAAGTCGACTCGCCGCGTTCGCTCCGTATCAACGGCGGGCGTTCCGACGTACGGCGGCGGCGCCGGTAGGCTGAATCGTCGCATCCCAGGTCTTCCAGGAGTTTCCGTGCCCGCGCCGACACGCGTCGTCGTCGATGTCATGCTCAAGCCCGAGATCCTCGACCCGCAGGGACAGGCTATTGCCAACGCCCTGCCCAGCCTCGGGTTCTCCTCTATCGCCAGCGTCCGTCAGGGCAAGCGCTTCGAGGTCGAACTCAGCGGTGAGGCCACCGAGGAGGCTCTCGAGGAGGTTCGCCGCGCAGCGTCCACGCTGCTCGCCAACCCCGTGATCGAGGACTACGAGGTCCGCGTCGAGGTCATCCAGTGAGGATCGGCGTCGTCACGTTCCCCGGATCCCTCGACGACCGGGACGCGCTGCGCGCGGTCACGCTGGCTGGCGGTGAGGCCGTCCCGCTCTGGCACGCCGACCCGGACCTCAAGCAGACCGACGCGGTGATCCTGCCCGGCGGCTTCTCGTACGGCGACTACCTGCGCGCCGGGGCGATCGCCCGGTTCGCGCCGGCGATGGCCACCCTGATCGACGCCGCAAAAGACGGGTTCCCGGTCCTCGGGATCTGCAACGGCTTCCAGGTGCTGTGCGAGTCGCACCTGCTGCCCGGTGCTCTGCGCCGCAACGGCCACCTGCACTTCCGCTGCCGTGACCAGAAGCTGCGCGTCGAGTCGACCCGGACCCGGTGGACGCAGGACTACGAACAGAACCAAGAGATCGTCATCCCGGTGAAGAACGGCGAAGGCGCCTACGTCGCCGATGAGAAGACGCTCGACGAGCTCGAGGCCAACGGGCAAATAGTCGCCCGCTACGCCGGCGGCAACCCCAACGGCTCCGTCCGCGACATCGCCGGCATCTCCAACAAGCACGGCAACGTCGTCGGGCTCATGCCCCACCCCGAGCACGCCACCGAGGCCCTCACCGGCCCGTCCACCGACGGCCTGGGCTTCTTCACCTCCGTGCTCCGAGCGCTGGTGTCCGCGTGACCGACACCGTCAAAAATGCTCAGAACACGCCCGACGACCAGCAGCCCTACAACGAACTCGGCCTCAAACCGGACGAGTACGCCCGGATCCGCGAGATCCTCGGCCGCCGCCCCACCCAGACCGAGCTCGCGATGTACTCGATCATGTGGAGCGAGCACTGCTCCTACAAGTCGAGCAAGGTCCACCTCCGCCAGTTCGGCGAGAAGGCCCCGAAGACCGATGCGCTCCTGGTCGGGATGGGGGAGAACGCCGGCGTGGTCGACGTCGGTGGTGGGCTGGCGGTCACGTTCAAGGTCGAGAGCCACAACCACCCGAGCTTCGTCGAGCCGTACCAGGGCGCGGCGACCGGCGTCGGCGGCATCGTCCGGGACATCCTCACGATGGGCGCGCGCCCGATCGCGGTCATGGATCCGCTGCGCTTCGGCGCCCACGACCACCCCGACACGGCCCGGGTGCTGCCCGGCATCGTCGCCGGGGTCGGCGGCTACGGCAACTGCCTGGGGCTGCCGAACGTGGGCGGCGAGGTCGTCTTCGACCCGTCCTACCAGGGCAACCCGCTGGTCAACGCCCTCTGCGTCGGCGTCATGCCGCACGACCGCATCCAGCTCTCCGCAGCGCGCGGAACAGGCAACGTCGTGGTTCTTCTCGGCGCCAAGACCGGCCGCGACGGCATCGGCGGCGTCTCGGTGCTCGCCAGCGCCACGTTCGAGGACGGCTCGGAGTCCCGGCGCCCGTCCGTCCAGGTCGGCGATCCCTTCGCCGAGAAACTGCTCATCGAGTCCTGCCTGGAGATGTTCGACCGTCGGCTCGTCGTCGGCATTCAGGACCTCGGCGGCGCCGGGCTGACCTGCGCCACCACCGAGACCGCGGCGGCTGGGAAGTCCGGCATGCGGGTCTGGCTGGAGCGGGTTCCGCTGCGCGAGCCGTCGATGGAGCCGCACGAGGTCCTCGCGAGCGAGTCGCAGGAGCGGATGCTCGCGATCGTCGAGCCGTCGAAGCTCGACGAGGTGCTCGCGCTGGCCGAGAAGTGGGGCGTGCTCGCCACCGCGATCGGCGAGGTCGTCGAGGGTGACCGCCTGGTGATCACCTGGCACGACGAGGTCGTGGTCGACGTCCCGCCGCGGAGCCTGAGCGACGAGGGCCCGATCTACGACCGCCCGATCGCCCAGCCGGCCGACTACGAGCTGGTCAAGGCCGACCGCGCCGAGACGCTGCCGCGTCCGAAGACCGGCGACGAGCTCCGGGAGACGCTACTCAAGCTGGTCGCGAGCCCGAACCTGGCCGACAAGACCTGGGTCACCGAGCAGTACGACCGGTACGTCCAGGGCAACACGGTGCTGGCCCAGCCCGAGGACGCCGGGGTCATCCGCCTCGACGAGGAGACCGGCCGCGGGATCGCGCTGGCCACCGACGGTAACGGTCGGTACGCGAAGCTCGACCCGTACGCCGGGGCTCAGCTCGCGCTCGCCGAGGCCTACCGGAACGTCGCGACGACCGGTGCGGCTCCGTTGGCCGTCACCAACTGCCTCAACTTCGGCAGCCCGGAGGATCCGGGCGTCATGTGGCAGTTCCAGCAGGCCGTCACCGGCCTGGCCGACGGATGTCAGACGCTCGGGACGCCGGTCACCGGCGGTAACGTCAGCTTCTACAACCAGACCGGGACGACGGCGATCCACCCCACGCCGGTCATCGGCGTCCTCGGCGTTTTCGACGACGTCGAGCGGCGCACGCCGATCGGCTTCCAGGACGACGGGGAGTCGCTGATCCTGCTCGGGTCGACCGAGGAGGAGCTCTCCGGCTCGGAGTGGGCCTGGGCGCTGCACGGTCACCTGGGCGGGGTGCCGCCGCGGGTCGACCTGGCCCGCGAGAAGCTGCTCGGCGAGATCCTGATCGCGGGCTCCCGCGACGGGATGCTGTCGGCCGCGCACGACCTCTCCGACGGAGGGCTCGCGCAGGCGCTGACCGAGGCGACGCTCCGCTACGGCGTCGGGGCGCGGATCGTGCTGCCGGAAGGCGCGGACCCGTTCGTGTGGCTGTTCTCGGAGTCGGCCGGGCGCGTGCTCGTGTCGGTGCCGCGCACCGAGGAGTTGCGGTTCACCGACATGTGCACGATGCGGGGACTTCCGTGGGCGCGCATCGGCGTCGTGGATCAGGTGGGTGAGGCGCTGGAGGTCCAGGGCCAGTTCACGATTCCTCTGGCGGAGCTCCGGTCCGCGTGGACCGGCACCCTTCCCGCACTATTCGGACGTAGCTGAGCTGGTCGAAACGGCCCGCCCTTCGGGGCGGGCCGTTTCGACGTTCTAGCGCTGGCCGTTCGGGGGCCAGTACGGCTGTTGCCACTCCGGAGCCGGGTCGGGCTCGGGGGGCGGGTAGTTCTGCTGGGGCTGACCGGTCGGGGGTGGCTGGTTCGCCGGGGGCGACGGCCAGGTTGGGGTTTGCGGCGGGTATCCGGGTTGCGGCTGGTACCCGGCCGGGGGGTAGTTCGCCGGCGGCGCGGAGGCCGGGTAGTTCGGTGGCGGGGGTGCGTCCCAGGAGTTCGGGGCGGGGTTCTGGGGGTACGCGGGCGCGGGCCACTGCGCCGTAGGCGCGGGGCCGTAGGCCGGCGCGGGCGGTGCTGACGCCGGGTAGTTCGGCGTGGGCGCCGAATAGGGCTGGGCCGGCGGCGCGGACGCCGGGAACGGCGGTGCGGAGGCCGGATAATTCGGCGGAGCTGAGGCGGGGTAGTTCGGCGGGGCTGAGGCCGGGTACGGCGCAGGCGGAGCTGAGGCCGGGTACGGCGCGGGCGGGGCTGAGGCCGGGTAGTTCGACGGCGAGGTCGCGTAGCCGGGCGCGGGAGTCGGATAGCCCGCGGGCGGACCCGAAGCGGGATAGCCCGGCGCCGGCGGCGCCGAATAGGGCTGAGCCGGCGGCGCCGAGAAGCTCTGAGCCGGCGGCGCCGAGTAGCTCTGGGCCGGCGGGGCGGAGGCCGGGTAGCTCGCGCCCGAGACCGGGTACGGCGGCGCGGAAGCCTGATAGCCCTGCGCGGGCGGCGCCGAAGCCGGATACACCGGAGGCGTGTCCCACCCGGCCAACGGAGCGTCGGACGCGCCGTACGCAGACCGCCCCGGCGTCCCCCACTCCGACGACCCCGACACCGGCGTCTCCGCGGACACCGTCGGCCACTCCGCCGTGCTGTCGGTCGAGTTCCCGCCCGACCACCCACCGGCCGCTCCCGACACCTGGATCGGCTCGGTCGACCGGTTCACCTGCTGCCATGCATCGGCGCCCGGCCCGGGCGCGGGCGCTGGTGGGGGCGCGCCCCACACCGCGGTGGCGTCCGGCGAACCGTAGGGCGCCGCGACCGCGGTCTCGGCCAGCGAACCGTTCTCGGCCAGCGCCTGGGGAACCCGCATCGGCATCGTCGGCATGATCGACTCGGCCGCGACCAGGTCGGGCAGGTCCGGAGACGGCCCACCCGGGCCACCGTTGTCTTTGTCCCCCCGCTTGTACAACCAGAACCCGAGCGCCCCCAGCCCACCGAGCGCCACCACGATCCCGACGATCAGGATCACCGTGTCCCACGGGATCCCGCCGTCGTCGGTCTTCACCGCCGCCTGCGGAGCCGGGGTCGACGGCGCCGCGCTGCTCGGCGCGGCCGGCGACGGGCTCGGGCTGGCGCTCGCGACCGGCTCCAGCGCCAGCGACACGCCGGTGACCGTGCCGTTCTGCGGGTTCACCGTGGTGCGGCTGACCTGGTACCCGGCCATCGTCGCCTCGATCGTGACCTGCCCACCGGCGAGCGGACGATCGGGCGTCGGCGTGCAGTTGAACGCGCCGGACGAGTCGGTGGTGGTGAGGCAGGTGGCGCCGTTCACGTCCCGGGTCGTGACGCTGGCCCCGGAGATCGGCTGGCCCGACTGGCCGTCGGCGACCGTCCCGTTGATCTGGGTGACGGCCGGCGGCGCGCCGGTGAGCGTCAGCGTGAACTGGCTGCTGTCGTTGGCGCCGTTCGGGTCGTCGCCGCCCGCGTCGATGCTGATCTGGCCGGCCGCGTTCAGCGGAGCGTCGGTGGCCGGCAGCGAGCCGGCCTGCGGCGGGGCGATGACCAGCGTGAACACGGTCGTCTTGCCGACGTCGAGCTCGTTGACCGGGCAGGAGAGCACGGTCGGGCCACCGACCTGGTTGCAGCTCGGGCTGCTGCTGGCCAGCACGACCCCGCGGTCGCCGAACGGGATGACGACGTTGGCGTTGAACGCGTCGGCCTTGGACGGGCCGTCGTTGGTGATCGCGAACACGAGCGTCGCCGGCTGGCCGCCCGCCTGGGTCGCCAGATTGCCCTGACGCACCTCGAGCCGCAGGTCAGCCGGGTCGCCGGCGTGGGCTGGGAGGGCGGAGAGGAGAAGGAGGGCGAAGGCCGCTAACAGCGTCGCGCCCAGCCGCCTTGCGTACCGCACCACTGTCTCCCGCGCTTCGGTTCGCTTCGACCGACCACTATGCCTTGCCGAGGTATCCGATACCTAACGTCTCACCGGTTTGCCCGAGTCGCATACCTGACGTCCGACCGCTCGGACCGGCCACCCTCAGCCGTCCGGGCGTAGTGACGGTTACGGTTCGTGCGTGGCGAAGGTGGTCGACGATCCGGACGCGGTGGCTACGGCCGTCGCGTCGCTGGACGCAGGGCAGGCGATTCCGCCGGTGGCGCTCCGGAACGCGGTGCGCCATCTGCTCGGGGTGCTGGCGCGCACCGCCCCCGGGCGATCGGTGGAAGTGCGCGTGCCGCCGTACGGGGCCGTGCAGTGCGGCGACGGTCCGCGGCACACCCGCGGCACGCCGCCGAACGTCATCGAGACCGACCCGGAGACCTGGGTCGCGCTGGCCACCGGCCGCGTCGAATGGACCGAAGCGGTGGCCGCCGGAAAGGTCTCGGCCAGCGGCGCCCGCGCCGACCTCACCCCATGGCTGCCGCTGGCCTAGACCGCCGCGGCCGGCACGACGGGAACGGCCGAGGCGCTGGTCACTATTCGGGGAGCGGCGCCCCGGGGTGGGGACGCCAGATAGACGGCCACGGCGCCGGCGCCCTCGACCGTGAGCCGGTGCGTGTCGCCCGGGCGGGTCGTCACCGCCGCGCCCGGCAGCACCACCCGCTCGTCCAGGCCGTCGCGGGACGCCCGGGTCTCCCGCAACGCGCCCGAGACGACCGCGACCGCGCCGTAGCCGGCCTCGTGGGCGTGCAGGTCGCTGGCCGCGTCCGGGCCGAGGTTCACCAGCCAGGCGTCGTAGAGGAAGTTTCCGCGTAGTTCGACCGCGCCGCCGACCGGCAGGGCGGCGAGCACCGCATCGTCGATGACCACCGACGACGCTCGCTCGCGCAGGGCCGTCGGGGTCAGGGCCGAGGGGGCGAGCAGGTAGGGCTCCGGGTAATCGAGCATGACGAGTCCGTCTCGGAAGAAGTACCGCAGGAGCTCACGGCGTCCGCACCGGACTGCGCGCAAGCAGGACGAATCGTCAGCGACAACACTCGCCGCACTGACCGGTGATCACCGGGTGCAGAGTGCAGGCGTAGGTCGCGGTCACGACGAAGAGTGAACCACACCGTCCCCACCGGTGCGCACCCCGCGGGAGACCGGCATTCGGAAAATCAGGGCCTAGACTGGGCCCGTGCTCCGTGGTGACGGCAAGCTGACTCACGAACTCGACCCCTCCGACACCGGCCCCCAAGACGCTTGTGGGGTTTTCGGCGTCTGGGCTCCCGGTGAGGATGTCGCGAAGCTCACGTATTACGGGCTGTACGCGCTCCAGCACCGTGGGCAGGAAGCGGCCGGAATCGCGGTGAGCGCGGGCACCGGTGTCGTCGTCTACAAGGAACTGGGCCTCGTCTCCCAGGTCTTCGACGAGTCGACGCTGGCCAGCCTCCAGGGCCACCTCGCGATCGGCCACGCCCGCTACTCGACGACCGGCGGCTCGACCTGGGAGAACGCCCAGCCGACGCTGCGGTCGACGTCGGCCGGTACTTCGGTCGCGCTGGCCCACAACGGCAACCTGGTGAACACCGGCGAGCTGGCCCGCAAGGTCGCGGCCACCGGTATCGGCGCCCAGGGGCCGGTCAGCACCAACGACACCTCGCTGGTGACGTCGCTGCTCGCGTCCGACCCCGATCGGTCGCTCGAGCAGGCGGCGCTCGAGGTTCTCCCGACGCTGCGCGGCGCGTTCAGCTTCGTCTTCATGGACGAGCACACGCTGTACGCGGCCCGCGACCCGCAGGGCGTCCGGCCGCTGGTGCTCGGCCGGCTGGAGAGCGGCTGGGTGGTGGCCAGCGAGACGGCCGCGCTCGACATCGTCGGCGCGAGCATGGTCCGCGAGGTCGAGCCGGGCGAGCTGATCGCGATCGACGAGGGCGGCCTGCGCTCCGAGCGGTTCGCGATGCCCGAGCCCAAGGGCTGCATCTTCGAGTACGTCTACCTGGCCCGGCCCGACACGACGATCGCCGGCCGGGGCGTCCACGCGACCCGGGTGGAGATCGGGCGCCGGCTGGCCGCGCAGAACCCGGTCGACGCCGACCTGGTGATCCCGGTGCCGGAGTCGGGCACCCCCGCCGCGGTCGGGTACGCCCAGGCCAGTGGCATTCCGTACGGCCTCGGCCTGGTCAAGAACTCGTACGTCGGCCGGACGTTCATCCAGCCGTCGCAGACGATCCGCCAGCTGGGTATCCGGCTGAAGCTCAACCCGCTCCGTGACGTCATCCGGGGCAAGCGGCTCGTGGTCGTCGACGACTCGATCGTCCGCGGCAACACCCAGCGGGCGCTCGTCCGGATGTTGCGTGAGGCCGGCGCGGTCGAGGTGCACGTCCGCATCTCGTCGCCGCCGGTGAAGTGGCCGTGCTTCTACGGCATCGACTTCGCGAGCAAGGCCGAGCTGATCGCCAACGGTCTCGACACCGAGGGCATCCGGGCCGCGATCGGGGCCGACTCGCTCAGCTACGTGTCGCTCGACGAGCTGGTGGCCGCCACCGAGCAGCCGCGGAAGCGGCTCTGCATGGCGTGCTTCGACGGGAAGTACCCGATCCCGTTGCCCGCGGACGACATGATCGGTAAGCACGTGCTCGAGGGCATCGAGCGTGGCGTCGGTCACGAGCCGCTGCCCCTGGTGGCTTCGCCAGGCGGTGCCGGCGCTCTCAGCCGGCCCTAACTTTCCGACGGGGCCGAAAAACATGGAGGCAGAGTGAAGGACGTGGTGGAGGACTCCTCCTACCGCGCCGCTGGGGTCGATATCGAGGCCGGCGACCGGGCCGTCGAGCTGATGCGCTCGAAGGTCAAGAAGACGTTCCGGCCCGAGGTGGTCGGAAACATCGGCGGGTTCGCCGGGCTGTTCGCGTTCGACACCGACAAGTACAAGAAGCCGGTGCTCGCGTCGTCGACCGACGGGGTGGGTACGAAGCTCGCGATCGCCCAGCAGATGGACATCCACGACACGGTCGGGGTCGACCTGGTCGCGATGGTCGTCGACGACCTGGTCGTGTGCGGGGCCGAGCCGCTGTTCCTGCAGGACTACGTGGCGATCGGCAAGGTCGTGCCGGAGAAGGTCGCGGACATCGTCGGCGGTATCGCCGACGGGTGCCGCTGGGCCGGGTGCGCGCTGCTCGGCGGCGAGACCGCGGAGCACCCCGGGCTGCTCGAGCCGGGCGAGTACGACATCGCGGCGACCGGCATCGGCGTGGTCGACGCCGACTCGATCCTGGGTGTGGAGCGCATCAAGGCCGGTGACCAGATCATCGCGCTGGCCTCGTCCGGGCTGCACTCGAACGGGTACTCGCTGGTGCGTCACGCGCTGCTCGCGGGCGGCAAGATGCGCCTCGACCAGCAGATTCCCGAGCTCGGCAAGCAGCGGACGCTCGGCGAGGAGTTGCTGACGCCGACGACGATCTACGCGAAGGCCTGCCTCGAGGTGATCGGCGAGTGCGAGGTGCACGCGCTGGCCCACATCACCGGCGGCGGGCTGCCGGGCAACATCGTCCGGGTCATCGGCGAGGACGTCGACGCGATGGTCGACCGGGCCACCTGGCGTCCGCAGCCGATCTTCGACCTGATCGGCACCGTCGGGCGGGTCACCCGCGCGGAGATGGAGCGGACGTTCAACATGGGCGTCGGCATGATCGTGGTGGTGCCCCCGTCGGACGCCGACCGCGCGGTCGCGTCGTTCAGCGCCAAGGGCGTCGACGCCTGGGTGGCCGGCGAGATCGTCCCCGGTTCAGGCATGGTCCGGCTAGTCGACGACCACCCTAATTAGGGCGGCCCGCCCAGAACGACGCTGACAGGCGAGCGCGCCTCCTTATGACGCTTCGCTGATGTCACGGCCCCTACGGACACAGCCGCGTTGGCGCGCTTGTCCGCGGCGGGTCACCACTGAGCTTGTCGACGCGCTCGACTGCCAGCGCCGCCCTGGGCGGGCTCCAGGTCACTACAAAAGCGCCTACGGCGCGAGAGCGTCGGCTATGGCTTTACAAATGGGTAGGCCGGTCTCGTGTTCTATCCAGGCCCACTGGCCGTTCGGGTTGAGGTCGAGGAAGTACCAGTCGCCGGCCGGGGTCACCGCGAAATCGACCGCGGCGAACCGTAGGCCGAGCGTGCTCAGCATCCGGCACAGTGCCTCCCGCACCGCGGGAGGCACTGTCGTCACCGCGTACGTGATCGCGTCGTAGTCGCTGCGCCAGTCGATCCGGGACGCGTCCGAGCCCGCGGTGAGAGCGGCGGCGAAGAACTGGTCGTCGACGACGGTCAGGCGCACCTCGTAGGCCTTCTCCAGGTGCTCCTGGAACAGGTGCGCGGTGAGCCGGATCGAATCGTCGGCGAGCTCGGACGCCGACACCGGGGACGTGTAGACGAACGCCCGTCGCCCGTCCTGCTCCACCGGCGACGAGAACGGCTTGTAGACGACCGGGCCGACCGAGCGGGCGAAGCGCTCAGCGGCGTCCGGATCGTTCGTGATCAGCGTGCGGGGAACCGCGAGGCCGGCCGTCCGCGCGGTGGCCAGCTGGACGGGCTTGTATTCGGCGTAGCCGATCCGGCTGGGGTGGTTGAGCCAGTTGGGCACGGTGGCCAGCAACCCACCGAGGCCGACGCGGGCCTCGAGCTCGGCCCACTGCCGGTCGGCCGGGCTCATCGGCGGGAAGACGAACGACGACGGACGCCGGTAGTAGGCGCCGCTGACGTCCTCGAGGCGGACCGACCGGGACGCGGACCGGAGCTCGGTCCGCCAGGACTCCTCGAGCCTCGCGGTGACCGTGAGATCCAGCGGGAACTCGGCCGTGTCGACGCGGAAGACGCCGACGCCACGCGAGCGGAGCGCGGTGACGACCAGGTCGGCGGTCGGATCGAGTCGCTCGGTGAGGATGAGAACCGTTCCCGGCACGGTCAGGACGACTTATCGTGAATCTCGTCCTCGCGCGGGATCTGGCCGGTGGTGCGCAGCGTGAGGCCCATCGAGTGCTCGGTGAGCGGCGTCCAGCCGGCCCCGTCGCGCGCCAGCGCCACCTGGGCGTCGTCGTCGTACGAGATCGCCTCCAGCGGCAGTTCGACGCCGTTCCGGGGCAGCGTGGCGAACCGCAGCCCGAACGGACGTACGGCGCCCTCCACCGGGCGCGCAGCGCCTTCCACCGGGCGTTCATCGGGATCGTGACCGGTCTTGACGCCGTCGCTACCCAGCACCTCGCCGGACCGCAACGCCGCCAGGGCCGCCCGACCCAGCGGCAGCTGGTCGCTGATCGGGAAAACCGCAGCGTAGGCCGCCTGCTGGTTCACTGTCTCCTCCAGGTTCCGCGCACCGTCCGGGCTGCCGATCAGCATCCCAGAAGTGGGTGGGCAGGCTCCCGGAGATCCCGCACTCAGTGACTGCGGGGTGACTCGCCCCACCCCGTCAGCCCTTGCTGCGTGAGCTTCCCCCCGCAACCCCTCGACACTCACCGCTCCATTGCCTGGGCACGAAACACCGCGCCGGAAGTGCCGGCGCGGCAGCGGTACCAGACAGGACGACGTGACCGGACGCTGTGCGGCTAACGCCGCGGCGCCCAGTCGTCTTCGTCGTAATGACCCGAGTACTCGTCTTCGTACTCGTCGTCGTCCGTGGAGGCGGAACTAGGGGAACTCGAAAGCTCCCTTTGGAGAGCGTCGAGGTCGGTGTTGGGAGAGCTGTACTTCAGCTCACGCGCGACCTTCGTCTGCTTAGCCTTAGCACGGCCGCGCCCCATTGGCTCGACCCCCTCGCACAGGTGTATCGGGGCGTCATGCGAGAGGCCCCGGATGATGGCATGTCTCGTAGTGACACCGTACCGTCCCTACCCAACGTTCGGCACCTCGCGGGTTGGGCCGATCGTCTCTCGGGGGACGGTTGAGGACGATAGCCGCACTTGGTGGTGCGGCGACGTTCTCGCGCATCGTTCTGCACGGCGATTTTACGTGACGCGTGTCACACCTCGGACCTGCCACGCAGCGGCTTCGGCGGCTAATTACGTCACTCGGTGCAAAAACGGCCTTTACTTCGCCGCCGTTTCACTGACCGGAAAGACGATCTGACCTCCGCCGATTCGTCAGGTACACGCGGCAAAGGGACGGTCGCCTAATGAAGGCGGTTGGCCGGGCTAGTCGGGACAGACCGCCACGACCGACGACATGGCGGTATCCGTATTGGCCGAACGGTTGAGATGCGGTGAAACCGTCGTCGAAAGGGGGCCTACCTGCGGATACAGTCGCCCTACCGTCCTTTCGGACTACCGTCAGTAAACGGCTGGTATGCGCACGGTTCCCTTATTAGGCCGGATCGGTACGCAGGATCATCCTTTCGGCCCATGTCGGGCAAGGCGGACACCCGGGAGTATGAAGGGCAATGCGACGCCCTCCCCGTCGCATACCCCTCTGAAGGAGATTTCCATGGCTACCCGTACCCCCGAATCGGAGCCCCTGCTCACGCCGGCCGAGGTCGCGACCATGTTCCGGGTCGACCCGAAGACCGTCACCCGGTGGGCGAAGGCCGGCAAGCTCAGCGCGATCCGGACGCTCGGCGGCCACCGCCGGTACCGGGAGTCGGAGGTCCGGGCTCTCCTGGCCGGTATCCCCCAGCAGCGGACCGGCGACTGAGCTCAGCTCAGCCAAAAACTTCGGTGCGCGAGGCCAGTCGCCCCCACGACATTCCGGTCTCGACACTCAGCGCGACCTACGACGTTTCGTCGTAGGTCGCGCTTTCGTCTGTCGCGAAGACGCGAGGCTATAGTCCCAGCACACGGCCGCGCCCGAGCGGCGGAAGGACAGCGGAGGTCGCGCAGTGGGCAGCCTCGGGCCTGACGGGCCACCCGGGCCGACCGGCCCAGGGCCGGCCGGGCCGACAGGGTCGACCGGGCCCGGCCAGCTGGCCCCCGACGGCGACTACTTCGCGCTGCTCGGCCTCGATCGCCGCGCCGACGAAGCCACGATCCGCCAGCGCATCACCGCCGAACGTCGCAAGTGGCGTCGCCGCACGGCGGCGCCCGACATCGACGCTCGGCAGGAGGCCGAGCGCTGGATGGCCGCCCTCGACCTGGCCGAACGCACGCTGCTGGGCGGCGAGAGCCCCCGCCGGCCCCCGCTCCCGCCCGACGAGGACGCCAACACCGGCGCACCGCACGCGTCCGCCGCCACCGAGCCCCCGGAGACGCCACCGGACGGCGCCCGGCCCGGCCCACCTCCGCAAGCCCCGGCCGCGCGCGAATGGCTGGTCCGGGCGGTCGAGCAGCTCAAGAGCGGCCAGTCCGATCTGGCGATCTTCACCGCCCGCCGCGCGGTGGACGAGGACCCGCAGAACGCCTACGCCTGGTCGGTGCTGGCCGACGCGGCCGCCCGCTCCGACGACACCGAGACCGCCCAGTCGGCGATCGAGCGGGCGCTGGCCCTCGAACCCGAGTCCGCCCACCTGCACGCCGAGCGGGGCTGGATCCTCGACCGCGGCGGACGTCCCGAGCGGGCCGTCGCCGCCTACCGCACCGCCGCCGAGCTCGACACCGAACGGATCGACTACCGGGTCCGCATCGTCACCGCGCTGCTGCGGGCCGGCCGCGTCGACGAGGCCGTCCGCGAGGGGGAAGACGCCTACCGCGCCCGCCCCGACGACGGCGACGTCCGCACTGCGCTGGGCACCGCGCTGGCCGAGCGGGCGGTCGCGGCCCAGCACGAGCTCGAGGACGGCCGGCTGGTCATCGCCAGCGACGCCCAGGCCAGTTACGTCTACGCGCTGGCCAGCCGCGGCATCTCGATCCGGCCGGCCGACCCGGCCGTGCTGAACGACCTCGAGCAGCAGCGGGAGTACGCCCGCCGGGCCCGGCGCCGGAAGTTCTCCCCGAACGCGTTCCGGCGCAACTGGCGCTGGCCGGTCGGGCTCGGCCTGCTGTTGGTCTCGGGCTGCTGCTGTGCGCCGAACATCTGGCGGGCCAGCCAGGGCGGAGACCTCGTCCAGAAGTCGTTCGCTGTCGGGCTCCTGATCGTCGTGCTGACGTTTCTTGGAGCACTCCTGTACACCTGCTTCGAACCGGTCTACCGGCGCAACGCCGCGCTCATCGCCCGGACGGTGCCTCGGCGCGTCGGCCGCGGCCCCGGCGACCGGGCCGACGGCCAACCCGGCAAGGGCGGCTCGTTCCGGCCCGAGGCGGGCGACGACGAGCCCGACGACGCCCAGGCCGGTGGGCGCACCAGAGGCCGCCGCATTCCGTGGCGCAGAGGCGGGGGTACGGCATGAGCGCGATCGGCATCGATCTGGGCACGACGTTCTCGGCAGCGGCCGCGGTGGCCGAGAACGGCGAGCCGTACATCCTGCGCAACCGCGAGGGCCACTCCACGACCCCGTCGGTCGTCTGCTTCCGCGACAACAAGCCGGTGGTCGGGCTGGCCGCGCGCCGGTCGGTGACCGCGGCGCCGGCCGACTGCGTGGAGTTCGTCAAGCGGCACATGGGCGACCCCACCTGGCGATTCCCGACCACGACCGGTGAGGAGTACAGCGCCGAGCAGATCAGCGCGCTGATCCTCAAGCGCGTCGCCGAGGACGCCTCGACCGCGCTCGGCGCGCCCGCGTCCGAGGCCGTCATCACGGTGCCGGCCTACTTCGACGACGCCCGCCGCAAGGCCACCGCCGACGCCGGGGAGATCGCCGGGCTCGACGTCCTCCGGGTGCTCAACGAGCCGACGGCGGCCGCGCTGGCGTTCGGCTACAACGCCGACCGCGAGGAGACGCTGCTCGTCTACGACCTCGGCGGCGGGACGTTCGACTGCACGGTCATGCGGATGGGCTACGGCCGGTTCGACGTCCTGGCCACCGCCGGTGACCGCAACCTGGGCGGGTTCGACTTCGACAACGCGCTGATGATCCACGTCGCCGAGCTGCTGCAGAAGGCCACCGGCCTGTGGCTGCTGGCCCCCGGCCTCGACGACGGCGAGACCGAGGCGATCCTGCGCGAGCACTGCGAACAGGCCAAGCGCCAGCTCTCCACGCTCCCCGAGGCGAAGATCTCGATGGACGTCGACGGCGGCGAGCACGTCGTCACCGTGACCCGGCCCACGTTCGAGGCGCTCACCCGCCCGCTGCTCCGGCGCACCGAGGAGATCGTCCAGGAGGTCATGGAGGAGGCGGCGGTCGGTTTCGGCCGGCTGGGAAGCGTCCTCATGGTGGGCGGGTCGACCCGGATGCCGATGGTGACCGCCATGGTGGAGAAGGTGACCGGCGTGCGCGCCGACCGTTCGGTCCATCCGGACGAGGCGGTCGCGCTCGGCGCGGCCGTTCTGGCCGACGTGCTGGCGAACGCGCGCCGGAAGCCGGAGGGCCGTCCACGGCGGACCGTGAGCGTGAACGACGTCACATCGCAGGGCGTCGGGGTGGTCGCCCGGGCGCGCAACAGCGGCGAGCAGGTCAACTCGATCGTCATCCCGCGCAACACCCCGATCCCGTGCCAGGGCCGGCGGCGGTTCCGGACCCTGGCCGAGAACCAGCGCGAGGTGTTACTGGTGGTCACCGAGGGGGACGACCAGGACCTCCGGTTCGCCACCGTCGTCGGCTCGGCCCGGCTGGCTATCCCGCAGAAGTCCGGCGCGGTCGAGTTCGACATCGTGATTTCGTACGACGCCGACGGCATCATCCACGTCTCGCTGACCGAGCCCGACGACGGCCAGCAGATCGCCGAGTTCGACATCGACCGTCAGGCCAATCTGGACGCCGCCGACATTCATCGCATGCGCGCTGCCCTCCGCAGCCTCGAGGTCGGGTGACCGGGGTTTACCCTTTGCGGTTGGATGGGGCGGGCGCAGGATTGGTGTGCCAATCCAGCGGCTACCCTATTTACTGGTAGTTCGCACAAAGACACTGAAGGTGAGGGCAAGCTCGGTGTCATCTGCTTCGAAGCTCGTCCAGGTGCGACAGCAGCTCTCCGCGCTGTCCGAACGGTCCACAAAGCTGGCTACGCAGCTCCTCGCGACGAAGCAGAGCTTCACCCAGACCATCTCCGCAGTCCAGGGGACGATCGGCGGCTCGGCGCGGAAGACCGACCTGAACATGGTCGCCGCTCTCCAGGCCGCGGAGAAGAAGCTGGAGGAAGCGGCGGCGGCACTCCAGCACGCGTCTTCCGAGGGCAAGAAGTTCGCCAGCACCCTGTAGCCCCAGGACTCGGCCGCGGTAGGTGAGGAGACGACGCGTCGGATGATGCCTCCACGCACGAACGAGTCCGGCGGTGGACCGGGCGGTCCGGGCACCCGCCGGGCCGGTGGACGCTGGTCCCGGGCCCGCCGCGAGAACGACCGACCTCCGCAGGACCGGCTGCGCGACGACTCGCCGCTGAGCGGCGGCGACTCCGAGGGCGACCCGCTGCCCGACGAGGAACGCCAGATCCGCACGACGTTCCTGCGGCTGCGCGGCACGGTCGACGCGATCCTGGCCGCGTCCGACGCCGGCCGCAGCGCCGCCACCGGCGCCTACGACATCGCCGAACGGGACGCGGCCCGCCGCACGCACCGGGCGATCGAGCGGGCCGGCGCCGAGGCCGACGCGGCCTACGAGCACGCCCGCGACATCCTGGGCAACCGCGCCCAGCGGATCGCGCCGTTCGCCGCGTCCGCCGACTGGGACGATCCGGGCTGGCGCTCGGCCGACTTTCTCGGCGGCCGCGGCGAAGGCGACGAGCCGGTCCGGCACCTGCGGCTCGGAACGCTCTCGGTGCCCGGCGCCGGTCAGCGCACCGGCCACGCGAAACCCGATCACCTGCCCGCGCTCATCCCGCTGCTCGACGTCGCCTCGCTCGGGCTGATCGCCGAGGGCGACGACCGCGAATGGCCGATCGGCACCATCCACGCGCTGCTGCTGCGAGCGCTGGCCACCCAGCCGCCCGGGCGGCTGGAGATCGTCACCTACGACCCGCGGATCCGGGGCGTCACGAGCCCGTTCTCGGCGCTGCGCAAGGCCGGCAACGACCTGCTGGCCGACCCGCTGGCCACGCCGGCCGAGCTGACCAAGCGGCTGATCCAGCTGCGGGCCGCGGTGATGCGCGTCGCCGAGCTGGCCGGTGCGCACGGCGAGACGAGCCTGGGCGGCCTCACCAGGACCACCGGCGTGCAGCCCGAGCCGTACCGGCTGCTCGTCGTCTGCGACTACCCGTACGGCATCGACGGCGACGCCCAGACCGAGCTGATCCGGCTGGCCGAGGGCGGTCCGCGCCGAGGCGTCTCGCTGCTCGTCCACCACGACCCGCGGGTGCCGCCGGACGCCAACGTCGACCCGGGCGACCTGCTCAAGCACCTGAACACGGCCCGGGGCCGGAACTCGGCGGTGACGGTCAACGCGTTGCCCGCGGTGACGGTCCGGCCCGATGACGCGCCGAGCCGCCAGCTGATCGAGAGCGTGTCGGCGCGGGTCGCCGAAGGGGCCCGGCGGGGTGCGGCTCCGGTCGTCGACTTCTCCGCGCTGCTGCCGCCCGCCGGCGAGCTGTGGTCGGAGAGCGCGATCAGGGGCATGACCGCGAAGATCGGCCGGTCGGGGTTGGACGTCGTCGAGCTCGAGCTGCGCGGCTCCGACCCGTCGCTGCCGAACGTGCTGATCGGCGGGGCGTCCGGGCAGGGCAAGTCGAACCTGCTGCTGGTGCTGCTCCATTCGATCGCTGCGAGTTACTCGCCCGACGAAGTCGCGATGTTCCTGCTCGACTTCAAGGACGGGCTGGAGTTCGACCGGCTCGGCCCGCGTCCGGGGCGTCCCTGGCACCTGCCGCACGCCCGGGTGCTGGGCCTGGAGGGCGACCGCGCGTTCGGGCTGGCCGTGCTGCGCTACCTCGACGGGGAGTTCCGCCGCCGGGCCGAGCAGTTCCGGCTGGCCGGCGCGAACGACCTGGCCGGCTACCGGACGCTGCGTCCGAACGAGACCGTGCCCCGGCTCCTGCTGGTGATCGACGAGTTCCAGGTGCTGGTCGCCGAGGACGACGACATCGCCCGGGCGTCGATCGTGATCCTGGAGACGCTGGCCCGCCGTGGCCGCGCGGTGGGCGTCCACCTGGTGCTGGCCTCGCAGACGTTGAGCGGCATCGAGACGCTGGTGACCAAGGAGCGGTCGATCTTCGGCCAGTTCCCCTGGCGGGTGTCGCTGAAGACCGAGGCGTCGGAGTCCGAGGCGGTGCTCGGGCGGCAGAACACCGAGGCCGCCCAGCTGCGGTTCCGGGGCGAGATCGTGCTCAACCGCGAGTACGGCGACCCGGCCCACAACCGCCGGGGTGTGGTCGCCTACGCCGACGAGCATCTGCTCGACGAGCTCCGTCGCGAGCTCTACGAGCGGGCCGGCCGTCCGATGGCGCCCCGGGTCTTCTACGCGGCCCGGCCGTCCGACCCGAACCTGCTCACCGCGGCGCTGCAGCGGGTCCTCATCGACGCCCCGCCCGGCGACGACACGAAGTTCGCGCTGCTCGGTCTGCCCGTCGACGTCGACCCGGCGCCGGTCGCGTTCGGACTCACCGCCGACCCCGGCCGCACGCTGGCGATCGTCGGCGACGGCCGGGACGACGCGTTCGGCACGCTCGGGGCCGTCGTCTGGTCGCTGGCCGCCCAGCACGTCCGCGGCGGGGCCGAATTCGTGCTGCTGGACGCCGTCGGCGGTGACGCCGGTTCGCCGGAGACCGCGCTGCTCGCGGAAGCGGCCGGGGCGTACGACCACAAGGTCCACCACCACACCGGCAGCGCGGTCGGGCGGGGCCTGTCCGAGCTGGCGGAGATCGTCGACGAGCGGATCGCGACCGGCGGGAAGCACGCCGACCTCACCGCGGAGCGGCGCCCGGTCTACGTGCTCGGCATCGGCCTGCACCGGGCCGCCCGGCTCGACCACTACGACGACACCGGCACGGCGCCGACCGACGCGCTGCGGACGCTGGTGCGCGAAGGCCCGCTGGTCGACGTCCACCTGATCGGCTGGTGGAACAGCCTGCGGGTGTTCAGCGAGCACCTCGGGTACGAGTTCACGTCGCTGGTCGGGGGTTACGTGTTCCTGCGGGCGCCGGAGGCCGACGTCCAGGGCGTCCTCGGGCCCTACCTGCGGTACGAGCCGCAGGCGCACCGGGGTCTGTTCTGCGACCTCTCGCACGGTGGCCGGCCGGTGCCGGTGGTGCCGTTCGGGCTGCCGAACGGAGGTGGGCAGTGAGCCAGCCTCCCGAGCTGGATACGGAGTGGATCCACTACCTCGAGGCGGTCAAGGGGCTCGCCGGCCTGCCGAACCTGGTCGACGAGCGCCGCCGCAGCGCGAAGGCCGACGAGGAGGCGGCGATCGCCCGAGCGACGACCGCGCGCGAACTCGCCCTGAAGCGGTGCGACGACTGGCAGACCTACGGCAAGCGGACGCTGGCCAACTCCGAGGCCCGGCTGGTGGCCGCGCACATCCTGGTACCGGACGCGTCCGCGGCGCCGACGATCTCCTACGACGCGCCCGAGCCGCTGATCGAGGGGCTGGAGCTGCTCGACAAGAAGCTCGCGGCCGAGGTGGCCGGGCTGAACGAAGCCCGGCGGGCCGGGCGGGCGAGGGCGATGGAACGGGCCGCTGAAGCTGCCCGCAAAGCCGCCCTCCGCCGGGAACTGCTGCGCATCGGCGGCCTCATCCTGCTGATAGTGCTGGGCGCGCTGCTGCTCCGCGTCATCTTCTGAGGGTTTCCACAGGCGGGCGTGGCGGGTCCGCGAGACCACTGTGGCTCGTGGGACGATGAACCGATGCCGCGCCCCTCGTTGTTCCACGCGGACCTGCACATCCACTCGAAGTACAGCCGCGCCTGCAGCCGGGATTGCGACCTCGAGCACCTCACCTGGTACGCCAAGCGCAAGGGGCTGACCCTCGTCGGCACCGGCGACTTCACCCACCCGGCCTGGAACGCGCACCTGCACGACACGCTGGTCGAGGCCGAGCCCGGCCTGTACCGGCTGAACGACGATCTCGCCCGATCAGTCGACCGGACCCTCCCCGGCATCGTCGCGGCCAGCACGGTCCGGTTCATGCTCAGCGTCGAGATCTCGACGATCTACAAGCGAGACGACAAGACACGCAAGGTCCACCACCTCGTCTACCTGCCCGACCTCGAGGCCGTCGACCGCTTCAACACCACGCTCGCCCGCATCGGCAACATCGCGTCCGACGGTCGCCCGATCCTCGGCCTCGACTCGCGCGACCTGCTCGAGATCACGCTCGAGTCCAGCCCCGACGGGTACCTCGTCCCCGCGCACATCTGGACCCCGTGGTTCGCCGCGCTCGGCTCGAAGTCGGGCTTCGACGCGATCGCCGACTGCTACGCCGACCTCGCCGACAACATCTTCGCGGTCGAGACCGGGCTGTCGTCCGACCCGTCGATGAACTGGCGGGTCTCGTCGCTCGACAAGTACACGCTGGTCAGCAACTCCGACGCGCACTCGCCGCCCGCGCTGGCCCGCGAGGCGCACAGCTACGAGACCGCGCTCGACTACTTCGCTGTCCGCGATGCTCTGAAGACCGGCGACGGCTACGCGGGCTCGATCGAGTTCTTCCCCGAGGAGGGCAAGTACCACGCCGACGGGCACCGGGCCTGCAACCTCAGCTGGCAGCCGGCCGAGACGATCGCGGCCGGTGGCACCTGCGAGGTCTGCGGCAAGCCGGTCACGGTCGGCGTGCTGTCCCGGGTCGAGGCGCTGGCCGATCGCCCCGAGGGCGAGCGTCCACCCGGGAAGGCCGCCTTCCGCAACCTGGTGCCGCTGCCCGAGATCGTCGGCGAGATCCACTCGGTCGGGCCCCGCAGCAAGACCGTCACCCGCGAGGTCGACGGGTTGGTCGCCGCGCTGGGCCCCGAGTTGGACATCCTGACCGAGGTGCCGGTCGACCAGGTCGCCGCGGTCGGCGGTGAGGTGCTCGGTGAGGCGATCGGCCGGCTCCGGCGCGGCGAGGTCATCCGGCAGCCGGGCTACGACGGCGAGTACGGCGTGATCCGGCTCTTCGAGCCGGCCGAGCTGAAGGCGTCTTCCGGAGCGTCCGCGCTCTTCGATCTGCCCGAGCAGGATGATTACGCGGTGCGGCGAACCACCGCCGGTAGGTCCCTCGCGGGAAACGCGGACGGCCGGGGAACCGCCGGTTCGGGCCGCGCCGCCGCCGTCGCTGCCGGTCCGGCGTTCCCCGCGATGAGCGCGTCGTCGGTCGCCGCCCAGGCCGGAACCGCCGCCCGGGGCTCGGCCGAGGGGCCGGGTTCGGCGGGGCCGGGTTCGGCGGCGCGAGGCTCGGGTGCGGCGCGGGGCGGGGCGGCTGGGCGCGGGCGGGGCAACTCGGCGGTGGGGCGCGCGGCGGATCCGGCCGCTCTGCTCGAGACGGCGGGCATCCCGGCCCCGCGCGGGGTCGACACCGCCCCCGACGGGAACACCGCCCGGGGCGAGACCCCCGCCCGGGGCGGAACCCCCGCGCGGGGCGCGCAGGACCCGGCGGGGCTCGCCACGCACGGCGGGGCCTCGTACGGCGGCCCACCGCCGTCCGGCCCGGACGAGCCAGCGGCGGCCGGCCCGGCAGGCGTAGAAATCGAACTTCCACTACAGATCCCCGACCGAGGGGTGCTGGAGGGACTGGATCCGGAGCAGCGGGCGGCGGCGGGCGCGGCCGACGGGCCGCTGCTGGTCGTGGCCGGGCCGGGGACGGGGAAGACGCGGACGCTGACGCACCGGGTCGCGTACCTGGTGGCCGAGCGCGGGGTGGCGGCGGAGTCGTGTCTGGCGATCACGTTCACGCGGCGGGCCGCGGGGGAGCTGACTTCGCGTTTGGCCTCGCTGCTGCCCTCCGGCGAACCGTTCGTGGCGACGTTTCATGCGCTCGCCTTGGCGATCTGCCGGGAGCAGTTCGCGGCGCTGGGTTTCGCGGAGCCACCGTCGGTCGCGGACGACGCGGACCGGGACGCGGTGCTGGCCGAGCTCGACCTGCCGGCGGGGTCCGCGGTGCCGGACGCGTTGGCCGAGGGGTACCGGAAGCGCTTGCGGGCCCGGGGGCTGCTGGAGCTGGACGAGCTGGTCCGGTCGGCGACGCCGTTCGCGGCCGGGTACCGGTCCCGCTGGCCGTACGTGCTGGTGGACGAGTACCAGGACGTGGACGCGGAGCAGTACGCGCTGTTGCGTGAGCTGGTGCCGTCGGACGGGAACCTGTTCGCGATCGGGGATCCGGACCAGTCGATCTACTCGTTCCGGGGCGCGGACGTGGGGTTCTTCCTGCGGTTCTCGGCGGACTTCCCGTCGGCGACCGTGGTGACGCTGACCCGGAACTACCGGTCGGCGCCGCCGATCGTGGCGGCCGCGGTGCAGGTCGTGCGGCCGGGGACGCTGGTGCCGGGGCGGGGTCTGTCGGCCGAGCGGCGGGATCTGGGCGCGGCCCGGCTCGTCGTGCACTCGGTGGCGTCGGAGGCCGAGGAGGCCGGGTGGGTCGCGGCGACCGTGGACGCGCTGGTCGGCGGGGCGTCGTTCCATTCGCTCGACTCGGGCCGGGCCGACGGGGTCGTCGAGGAGCACTACGACTTCAGCGACGTGGCCGTGCTGTACCGGACGGACGCGCAGTCGCGGGCGTTGCAGTCGGCGTTCACGTCGGCGGGCTTGCCGTTCCAGAAGCGGGGGATCGACCGGCTGTCGTCCCGGCCCGGGGTGTCGTCGGTGCTGCGCGAGATGGCGCTGCTGCCCGGGTCGGTGGCGCAGCGGCTGCGGGCGGCCGGGGCCGTGCTGGCCGCCCGGTCGGCCGCGCCCGACCTGTTCTCGGCCGAGGACGTCGGGCTGCGCGAGTCGGACGTGTGGGCGGCGGTCGAGTTGCTGCGGCCGAGCGCGTCGGAGTTCGGGGAGGACCTCGACGGGTTCCTGTCGTTCGTGTCGCTGGGCGCGGAGGTGGATGCGCTGGACGCCCGCGCCGACGCGGTGTCGATGTTGACGCTGCACGCGGCCAAGGGGCTGGAGTATCCGGTGGTCTTCCTGGTCGGGGCCGTGGACGGCGTGCTGCCGATGCGGTTCGGGGGTGCGTCGGATCCGGAGCAGGAGGCCGAGGAGCGGCGGCTGTTCTTCGTGGGCGTGACCCGGGCCCAGAGGCGTTTGTTCGTCTCGGCGCCGAGGGAGCTGGGGCGGCGGGGGCAGACGAAGCTGACGCCGTTCCTGGAGCCGGTAGACGAGGGGTTGCTCGACCGGACCGGAGCCTGGGAGGCCCCGAGGCGCCCAGCCGCCCGCCAAATGCGCCTGATCTGACCTGCCGTTATACGCCGAGTAATCGGTGTTACTCCGCGTTGGCTCGGTGCGCTGCGTACAGCCTGTGAGCCTTGCGCCCGGTGACCTCATGGCACATCGGGAGCTCCGCGATCTGCTCGGGCAGCTTCAGGGAAACGGGGCGTTCAGAGCGCTGCTCGACTGCTTGATGGAGAAATTTGCGGAGATCGGGCTTCCGGAAGTGGACTACTCCGGTTCTCTCGCTCAGCGGGAAGCGGAGTTCCTGATGACCGTGGAAGCCTCGGACTTCGAATCGGCGGTGATCGTCGCGATGGGCGACCTTCGAACGGCGCTGCATGCGGCCGAGTGCGCGACCCCGGACTGGCCTGACGTGCACACGCTGACCGAGTCGATCCGGCGAATCCAGCCGGATCTGGCCGACGCCTAGGCCCTGTCCTGCGAATCTCGCTCGCAGCGAGGCACCGCTCAGCCGTCGTCAGGCAAGGCGGAAGGATGTCCGGATACCGCTGTTGTATCCGGACATCCCGACAACGCGGCCTGGCGGCGGCTGAGCGGAGCCGCAGCCGAGCACGGATTCGCAGGACAGGGCCTAAGCGCCCGAGGTCTCGATCGGGCGGAGTTTCGGGCTGAGCGCTGGTGGCGGGGGCGGGTGGGTGGCCTATCCTCGACGCGATGAGCGTGACGACTGAAGCCGGGGCCCCGACGTGGGTCGTCATCGACGCCGAAACCACGGGGCTGTCTCCCAAGGAACACCGGATCGTCGAGCTCGCGGTCGTGGTGCTCGACGAGCGGGGCAACTCGATGGGCGAGGCGGCCACGCTGCTGAACCCGGGCACCGACATCGGTCCGGCCGACGGGCACGGCATCCGCAACGAGGACGTCCTCGACGCGCCCCGGTTCGAGGAGCTGGCCGGCTGGCTGGTCGAGTGGCTGCGCGGCAAGGTGCTCGTCGGGCACAACCTGCTGTTCACCTCGGCCTTCCTGGACGAGGAGTTCCGACGCGCCGGGTTCGAGATGCCGCACGTCCCGGCGATCTGCACGATGACCAACGCGCCCCGCTACCTGCCCTCGCTGCCCGGCCGCACGCTCGAGCAGTGCTGCGCCGCGGCCGGCATCCCGCTCGACGGCCCGCGCTCGGCGCTGACCCACGCCCGCGCGGCCGGCGCGCTGTTCGGGACGTTCCTGGCCCAGCGTCCGACGCTGCCGTCGCCCTGGGTGCAGTACATCGAGCGGTCCCGCCGGATGACCTGGCCGCGCGTCCCGATGGTCGACTTCCAGATGGCTCCGCGTGCCGACGAGGACGAGTGGGAGGCCGGCGACCCGGAGCAGACCGCGATCGTCAGTCCGGAGATGGCGAAGATGGCGGCCGCGTACGCCGGGATGTCGTCCGGAGCCGCGCCCGCCCCGGTGGCCGAGGCGCCGGCCGTCGACAGCGAGTTCGTCGCCGAGGTGGTCGAGGACGCGCCGCGGTCGCCGGAGGAGTCCGGGCCGGTCAGCGCGTACCTCGGGGCGCTGGACAACGCGGTGTCCGACCGCGTGCTCTCGTTCACCGAGGCGATCCACCTCAAGGACCTCGCGGGCGCGCTGGCGATCTTCGAGGCCGAGCAGAACGACGCGCACCGGCAGTACGTCCGGACGCTGGCCGCGACGGCCTGGGCCGACCGGCAGGTCACCGACGAGGAGCGGGCCGACCTCGTGGCGGTGGGCAAGCTGCTCGACCTGTCGGAGAACGAGGTCGACGGGCTGATCGAGGAGACGAACCCGGACGCCGACGAGGGCTCGGCTCCGGCGGTGGCGGCGAGTACCGAGTACGAGGCCGGGTGGTACCCGGATCCGTACGGTCAGCCGGGGTTGCGGTGGTACGACGGCAAGGCGTGGACGCACCACACGCACGCGTCTTAGGCTGCGTTTCGCAGGTTGAGGCCCACGGTGGGCTGCTGGCCTTTGAAAATGGGTCTAAGTCTGGATGCGGCTGAGCAGGCGGGACGCGCGGGCCAGGCGTTGGGTGGGGCGGCGGCGCAGTTCGTCGTAGTTCTCCAGGCCGTTCGTGGCCAGGCAGTCGGCGTCGATCAGGGCCTGGCAGGCGCCCTGGCCGAGGGAGGGTGCCATCGCATGGGCCGCGTCCCCGAGCAGCGCGACGTTCCGGTGGACGTAGGTGCGCAGCGCCGGCGCCAGGTCGTGGACGTCGTGGCGGAGGACGTCGGTGGCGAGGCCGAGCACGGTCGGGATCGGCTCGGGGTAGTGCGCCAGGCGTTCCCGCAGGTCGTCGAGTGTCGGACGGGTGTGTTGCGGAGCGCGGAGGGCGACGTAGAAGTTGGTGCGGCCGCGTTCGACCGGCGTGACGCCGACGAGGATCCCGCGGCCCCAGACCTCGCCGTAGGGTCCGAACTCGCCGTCGACGACGCCACGGATCGCGACGAAGCCGAGGTAGCGGGTTCGTGTCTGGGGGGCGACGGCGGTTCGGATCGTGCTGCGGTAGCCGTCGGCGGCGACGATCAGGTCGTGGGGCAGGTCGGTGGGCCGGTCGACGGTAATGCCGGTGTGGATTGTCTTTGCTGGTAGCGCGTTGGCCAGCGTCCGGATCAGGGTGGTGCGGGGGACCATCAGGACCGGGGCGCCACCGGATCGCTCGATGCGTTCGAGGGGTAGCGGCGCGATGCGGCGGCCTTTCGGGGTACGGACGTGGGCGGTTCGGTAGGGGACCCCGACGGCCTGGATCTGATCGCCGACGCCGAGGCGGCCGAGGGCGCGTTGGGCGTCCGGCCAGAGGCCGATCGCGGTGCCGAGGTCGACGATCTGCGGCCAGCGTTCGAGCACGGTGACGTCCCAGCCGCGGTTGCGGAGGGCGATCGCGGCGGCCAAGCCGCCGATTCCGGCGCCTACTACAGCTGCAGTACGCATGCCTCAAGACGGTACTACGGACGTAGTAAGGTCGGCGGAATGTTGGGGAGAAAAGCCCAGGTACTGGCCGCGGCCGTGCGTGTTCTGGGAGGTCAGGGCACGCGGGCGTTGACGCATCGGGCTGTGGACAGCGAGGGCGGCCTGCCGGCCGGGACGACGTCGAACTACTTCCGGAGCCGGGATGCGCTGCTGTCCGGGATCCTGGGCTACTTGCTCGAGCAGGAGACGTCGGCGTTCGCGTCGCTGGCCGGGGCGCCGCGTCCGGTGTCGGTGGACGAGCTGGCGGCTCGGTTGGGGGCGTTGTTGCGGGAGTTGGCCGGGCCGGCGCGGACGTTGACGTTGGCCCGGCACGCGATCTTTCTGGAGGCGGCGCATCGGGAGTCGCTGCGGGTGGAGCTGCTGACCTGGAGCGAGACGCTGTGGGCGTGGGGTGGGGAGTGGCTGACGGCTCTGGGGTCGCGGGAGCCGGTGGCGCATGTGCGGCAGGTTTTGGCGTTTGCGGATGGGTTGTTGATGGATCGGTTGGCGAGGGGTGGGGAGGGGGAGTTTGCGCCGGAGGAGCCGCTGGCGGCGTTGCTGGGAGCTTTGCTGGAGGGTTGATCGCTGCGGGGGTTGCTGGCGGTTGAAGCTGTTGTGTTGGCCGAAGTTGGCTTGCGGGGTGGGGCGGGTCGATTTGATGGCCGTGACCGTTGACAGAGCGGTGGGCGTGCGGCTGGCCGAGGGTCGGTGGTGTTCGGGCGCGCGATCCGGGGGCTTGGCTGAATGTGGGCTGCGGGTGGCGACTTACGCCCGTGGCGGCCCTATTCGCACCATGCCCGCCTGCGCCTGCGCCTGCGCTTCCGCGGCCCGCGTGCCCAGTTACAGCGGCCCCGTCTGCGCTACGACCTGCTGTGCAATCGTCCGGGCCGCCCGACTCCAGCGCCCTTATCCGCGCCGCGCTCTCTGCGCCACCACCCGTCACGCGCTCAACTGCAGTGCTTGCGGCGGCGGGCAGGCGTAGGTGGGCGGGGATCTCCGGGAGAGCGGGGCGTGGGCTGTGGCGGCGGGTGCGTTTGGGGTCAGGACGTCTCGCGGCGGAGGCAGGCTCGGCGGGAGGGTGCTGATGA
The DNA here is from genome assembly GCF_006912135.1 of Cryptosporangium phraense. NCBI lineage: Bacteria > Bacillati > Actinomycetota > Actinomycetes > Cryptosporangiales > Cryptosporangiaceae > Cryptosporangium > Cryptosporangium phraense. Next base: position 111,313 of record NZ_VIRS01000018.1, read on the forward strand.
GCGCTCGGTTGCGAACGGGACACCGCTTGGCTCGATCGGATGTGGCCTGGCGCGACCGCGATGAGGCCGAGGGCCGGCGCTCACCTACCGGGTGAACCCGCGCCCCTCGCGAGGCGATCTGGCACCCGCCCGCACGTGAGCCCGCACCGTTCGCCGAAGCAATTCGGCGTCTCACCGTGGCCGACCGCGGCTCCGAGGTGTCCGAGCCGACACTCTTGGCGGGCAGGCGGGCAGGCGGGCAGGCGGGCAGGCGGGCAGGCGGGCAGGCGGGCAGGCGGGCAGGCGGGCAGGCGGGCAGGCGGGCAGGCGGGCAGGCGGGCAGGCGGGCAGGCGGGCAGGCGGGCAGACGAGGGTCGCCCGTGGGGGGCGGTCGGACTTCTTGCGTCGCGGTCCGGCCGCTAGCGGGGCAGGCGGACCGTTCGGCCGTAGAACGTTTCGATCTGCTGCACGATCGCCGTGAACTGGTCGAGATCGACCGGCTTGGTCACGAACGCGTTGGCGCGTAGCTGGTAGCTGCGCAGGACATCCTCGTCCAGCGCCGACGTCGTCAGCACCACGACCGGGATCGACCGGAGCTCCTCGTCGCCCTTGACTTCGGCCAGCACCTCGCGGCCGTCCATCCGAGGCATGTTCAGGTCGAGCAGGATCAGCTGCGGCCGCGGCGCGTCGGTGTGCGGCTCCTGGCGCCGGAGAAAGGCGATCGCCTCGACGCCGTCCGAGACGACGTGCAGGCGGCTATCGATCTCGTTGGCCTCCAGGGCTTCTTCGATCATCAGCACGTCACCGGCGTCGTCGTCGACGACCAGAACCTCGAGTGGGGGTGTGGGCATGTCCTACTCTCCGGTGCCGTCGGTACGTCGGCGCACTGTACCGCTGGCGGATGGTTTCACGTGGAGCAGCGGTCGCGTCTTCGCCGGGACCTGATCACCGTCACCGCGCCGCCTCACTGCGGGGCCAGCGGTGCCAGCGACCGGCCGGCCGAACCCGCGAACGGGATGTCGACCGACGGCGTCTCGAGCGTCGCCGCCGCGGGGTGTTCCCAGAGCCCGCGCGCCCGGAGCAGCGGCAGGACGCCCTCGCCGAACCAGTACGCCTCCTCCAGATGGGGGTAGCCGGACAGCACGAACTCCGACAGCCCGAGCTCGCTCAGCTCGACGATCCGATCGGCCACCTCGGCGTGGCTGCCCACCAGCGCGGTGCCCGCGCCGCCGCGGACCAGCCCGACCCCGGCCCAGAGGTTCGGCGAAATTTCCAGGTCGCGCAGCGTGGTGCCGGCCCGTCCGCGGTCGTGCAGTTCGGCCATCCGGCGCTGCCCCTCGGACTCACTCTGCGCCAGGCCGGCCTGCACCCGGGCGATCGTCGCCGGGTCGAGCGCGGACAGCAGCCGATCGGCCTCGGCCCACGCCGCCTCGGACGTGTCGCGGCTGATCACGTGGAGGCGGATGCCGTACCGCAGCGTGCGATTGCGCTGGGCGGCCAGGTCTTTGATCCAGTCGATCTTCGCCCTGACCTGCTCGGGCTTCTCGCCCCAGGTCAGGTAGACGTCCGCGTGCTTGGCCGCCACGTCGCCGGCGGCCGGGGACGAGCCGCCGAAGTACACGTCGGGAATCGGGTCGGGGACGCGGCTGAGCTTGGCGTCCTCCACCTGCACGTGCCGGCCGTCGAGGGTCACGGTCTCACCCCGCCAGAGGCGGGTGACGACCTCGAGGAACTCGCCCGTCCGCTGGTAGCGGCCCTCCTTGTCGAGGAAGTCCCCGAACGCCCGCTGTTCCTTGCTCTCGCCCCCGGTGACGACGTTGAGCAGCAGCCGGTCGTGGGCGTGGCGCTGGAACGTCGCCGCCATCTGGGCCGCGAGAGTCGGCGAGAGCATCCCGGGCCGGAACGCGACCAGGAACTTCAGCCGCTCGGACGCCTGAGCCAGCATCGCGGTGGTGAGCCAGGCGTCGTCGCACCAGGCGCCGGTCGGGGTCAGCGCACCGACGAAGCCGAGCTGCTCGGCCGCCCGGGTGATCTGGGTGAGGTAGCCCAGCGAGGCCGGTCGGTCGCCCGCGGCCCGCCCGAGATCGACGCCGTGACCGCCCGCGACGAGATTGCGGCTGTCGCCCATCGTCGGCAGGAACCAGTGGAACGTGAGGCTCATCGGGGTCCCTCTCTCCGGGTGCTCCAGCATCCAACCCTATCGGCCCGGTAGGTAAAGCTCAGCCGTCTGACAGTGCGGCTTCGATCGCCTCCAGCACCCGCCGCCAGTGCTCACGCTGAGCGGCGCGCTCGTCGACGTCGGCAAGTCGTTCTTGGTGGAAGCGGACGCTCGTGCCGCCGGCCGCGGGCCGGACCACGACCTGGACGGTGCTGTCGTGGGACCAGCCTGGCGGCTGCCAGGTGACGCGGAGCCGGTCGCCTGGGCGGAAGCTGCGGACCTCGCCGGTGGTGCCGTCGTCCGTGTCGTAGCGGGCACCCTTCTCCGGGGTGAGCGTTGCACCCGGGCCGAGCCACAGGCTGAGGCCGGGTGGGGACGTGAGGAAGCTCCAGACCTCCTCCGGCGGGTGCGGCAGCGTGCGTGAGACGCCGATCTGCCAGCCGACGTCCTTGGTGAGGCCGACGGTGTTTTCCATGGGGCGAGTCTGGCGGGTGGGTCCGACAGTTTCCTTCAGAGCGCAAACCTTCCGCTGGGCGCGGAATCTGCGCGGTCGGGTCGGAGGGCCGTGGTTGCCTGACGGCATGCGCTTGATCTTCGTGCACGGGGCCTGTGTTCGTGATGGTGACTGGTGGTGGCACCGGATGGTGGAGCCGCTGGCCGCGGCCGGTGTCCGCAGTCGTGCGGTCGCGTTGCCGAGCTGCCGCGGTGATGTCGGTTCGGCGGTCGGTGACTTTTATGACGACGTGGCGGCGGTGCGGGTCGTGCTCGATGAGGACGACGAGCCGGCGGTGTTGCTGGGGCACTCGTACGGGGGTGCGGTGATCACGGATGCTGGGGCTGGGCACCCGGCGGTGCGGCGGGTCGTCTATTTGGCTTCGGTGATGCCGGATGTGGGGGAGTCGCAGGCGACGGTTGTTGGTGACGGGCCGGCGCCGTGGCTCGATCCTGGCTCGGACGGAACGATCGGCGTGCTGCCGGAGAGTGTTCGGGAGCTGTTCGTGCAGGACTGCGACGGACCGACGCAGGATGCGGCGGTGGAGCGGCTGACTCGGCAGTCGATCGTGGTGTTCGGGCAGCCGGTGCGGGGGGTGGCTTGGCGGGAGGTGCCGAGTACTTATGTGGTTTGTTTGGAGGATTTGGCTACTCCGGCTGGGGTGCAGCGGGAGCGTGGGGGGAGGGCTGGAGAGGTTGTGGAGATTGGGGCTGGGCATCATCCGTTTCTTTCGCGGCCGGGAGAGTTTGCTGAGCTTCTGCTCGGGGTGATGGGGGTCCGCTGATTCTGGTCGTTTGCGGGGTGCCCTGATCGGGTGGTGCGTGGGCCGGCGCATGCGGGGTCGGGGCGTCGGCGATGCACCGTGGAGGGGCCACCCTCGGCCGGGGTTGGAGGGGTGCATCCCCAGCCGGGGAGGGACGATCGGGGGATGCATCGGCCGGACGCCCGGCGTCCGGCGCCGGGCGGCTCGGCGCGGGCTGCGCGCCTCCCGCGGGGCGGGCGCGAGCAGGCCCTCCGGTGGGCGCAACCCGGTGCGGGGTGGCGCTGGTCAGCGCGAGCTCGGCCTCTCAGGGCGGGCGCACACGGGCGGGGCACGCCTGTCGCTGGGGGGCGGCCGACGACGGCGACCTTCCGGCGGGCACCCCTCGGCGGAAACCTGTTTACGGGCCAGTCCTCGGACGGGCCCGGTCTCCGGCGGGTGTGGTCTCCGGCGGGCTCGCGCCTACGGTCCTTTCCGACGCGCGTCCGCTGATGCCGATGGCGCTCTCCGGCCCCGGCCCGGCCCCGGCCCTCCGGCCCCGGCCCCGGCCCTCCGGCCCCGGCACGTCCCTCCGGCCGGCGTCCCTCCGGTCCCGGCCCGGACTGTCCCTCCGGCCTCGCGCCTCCGGAAGGTCGGCCGCAAGCGGGCGGCGCCCGGGACGGCCCCGGGGGCCGCCCTGGCACCCCGGCGGTACCCCCCCAGCGGCTCCGAGGCCCCCGGCGGCACCCCGGGTGGGCGGACCCGGCATCCCCGGCGGCACCACCCCCGGCGGCCCGGCCCCGGCCCCGGCGCTCCCGGCGGCCCCCCGGGCGGCCCCGGACCCCGCGGCGCCCCCCGGGTGGCTCCGGTGGTGGCTAGGGGGAATCGACGGCGGCCCACTCCTCCAAGTTGCTCAGTACCTCTCGGATCGGCTGGTGCGTCGCTTGCGCGAGCCTCCGCAGCAGCTCGTTCTCGATCTTCACGTGCGCGGCCAACTGCTGACTGACCAGATCGGACGTCGGCGTGCTGATCGCATCGCCCATCGCTACGGCGCCGGCCATGAACGCGTCCGCCACCGTGCTCGGGCGTCGGAGGAGGAATTCGCGCTGTAGGTCGTCGGGATCGGGCTCTACGGTCGCGGTGCCGTAGACGGCGGCCCAGGAGGCTACGGCCGCGGGGACCGTGGCCCGGTCAGCGTGCAGAGACTGGAGCAGAGCGACCGCGCCGTGGACCGCGGACGCCACACCCTCCTTGTCGTCGGAACCGGCGGGCAGCCGGTCGGTGGTGAATTCGTCGTCGCCGAGCCCGAACCAGTCGTCGGTGGGCTCGTCGCTGTCGAACATCCGTGCCTCCCCTGACATCGTCGAAGGCACCGTAGCGGCGACCACCGACGATTTCCGGGCGTCGCATATTCCTGTCCGGTTATATTTGTGAGGTGACCACTTCGTTCGCGGTGCTGGCCGAGCCGACCCGGCGTCGGATCCTCGATCTGTTGCTCGAGCGTCCGCGTCCGGTGAACGAGCTGGTCGACGAGCTCGGGCTGAGTCAGCCCGGGACGTCGAAGCATTTGAAGGTCTTGCGGGACGCCGGGCTCGTGCGGGTCCGGCAGGACGCGCAGCGTCGGTGGTACGAGCTGCGGCCGGAGCCGCTGGCCGAGATCGACAGCTGGCTCGCGCCCTACCGTCGCCTCTGGGGCCGGAGCCTGGACGCGCTCGAGGCGCACCTGGACGCGCACCCGGACTGAGCCCGGCGGCCTGGAGGGCCGCCGGGCCCAGGCCTCAGCCGGCCGCGCGTTCGGACGCGCTGCGTTCCACGCAGAACTCGTTGCCCTCCGGGTCGGCCAGCGTCACCCAGCCGGTTCCGTCCGGTTTCCGGTGATCCCCGACGAGGGTGGCGCCGAGCTGCAGCGCGTGCTGCACCTGTTCGTCGCGGGTGCCGGTCTCCGGCTGCAGGTCGAGGTGGACGCGATTCTTGACGGTCTTGCCCTCGGGAACCGGGATGAACAGGAGACCCGGATCGCCGGCGAGGAGGGCCTCGGGGTCGTCGGGGTGGTTCGGGTTCTCGGGATCCTCGGTGTACCCGGTGAGCGCGGACCAGAACTGGGCCAGCGCGTAGGGGTCAGCGCAGTCGAATGTGATGTGCCTTACACGCATGCATTGTCCTTAGCGACAGCGCCTCGCCAGTGCGAGGCGCGGGGTTGATGGACGTCATCGCCGCACCTCCTTTCGCTCGGCCTTCAGTCTCGCAGTCAGCGGAAGTCGTTTTCGGCGAGCGGGATCACCCAGGCGCGTCGCTCGGCGATCTTGCCGTCGCGGATCACGAAGACCTCGGCCATCGACATGCGGACCGGATCACCGTCCTTCTGCGGAGCCCAGCCGCTGAGCTCGGCCATCACCGTGTCACCCTCCTCGACCATGCGCACCACGTCGAGACGGGGCGGGCCGACGAAGTCGGGGCCGTCGATCGCCGCGTCGTAGGCGTCCTTGCCGGTCAGAAAGAAGTGGCCGAAGACGGTCCAGCGGATGTCGTCGGCCAGGCAGGACAGGATCTTGGCGTGGTCGTTGGTGCGGAAGCCGTCGAGGTAGGTGTTGACGAGTTCCTTGTTCGCGCTCATGTCGGCCAGTCGTAGCGGACGCGCGGATCTCGACATGAAAAAAGCACCCTCGTGGAGGGTGCTTCGGGTACCTCGGTGGCCAGGGGCGGGGTCGAACCGCCGACCTTCCGCTTTTCAGGCGGACGCTCGTACCAACTGAGCTACCTGGCCGGGTGCGGCGACGCCGCTCCGCTGCCGCACCTTGGTGCGACAGCGAGAGCGGTCCCGACGGGATTTGAACCCGCGACCTCCGCCTTGACAGGGCGGCGAGCACTCCGAGCTGCTCCACGGGACCTGGTCCGGGTAGACCGGGTCTTGCCGTGCCCCCAACGGGATTCGAACCCGTGCTACCGCCTTGAAAGGGCGGCGTCCTGGGCCACTAGACGATGAGGGCGTGATCCCGAACGGCGTTCATGTTGTCACACATGATCGCCGGGCGGCGCACCCACCCCGTCCGCGTCGGGAGCGGTTCCCAGCATAGGCGACAACGCCACCAGTTACCAAAAGCGGGGGTGGGGCCTTGCGTTTGCCCAGCTCAGAGTCGGGTGAGGCGGTACTTGGAGGTCAGCGAAGGCAGCAGGACCTTCAGCGCAGCCACGCTGCGGGAGCGATCCCCGCCTCCGTCGTGCATGAGGACGATCACTCCGGGGGCCATCCGGGCCCGCACCCGGGACACGATCGTGCTGGACGGGGGCTTCATCCAGTCCTTCGGGTCCACCGACCAGCCGATCGACGCCATCCCGAGCGACCGGGCCGCGGAGACGATGACGCCCGACCAGTTGCCTGCGGGCGCCCGGAAGTACTTCGGGGTGATGCCGCCGCTGGCCTTCTTGATCAGCGCGTTGGTCTGTCGGAGATCCGACAGGATGGCCGCCCGCGACTTCTTCTTCAGGTGCTCGTCGTGGTGGGTCGTGTGGTTGCAGAGCGTGTGCCCGTCCTGGGCGATCTTCCGCACGAGGTCGGGGTGAGCTTTGACGTTGACGCCGATCAGGCAGAACGTCGCCTTGACGTGGTACTTGCGTAAGAGGGCGAGGACCTGGGGGGTCCAGCGCGGGTCCGGGCCGTCGTCGAACGTGAGGGCCACGTTCTTGGAGCCGGTGTAGAAGTAGGGCGTTGACGCGGGCTTGAGTAATGGCTTTTGAGCTTTCGGGGCCGCCTGGGTGTGGGTCAGCACGGTTCCGCCTTCGCCGGCGGCGGGCCGGCCGGCCGCAGCGATCCAGGTGCCGCTCGCGGGCTGCTGGCCGGCCAGCGTGCCCACGAGTGCCACGGCCAGCGCCACCACGGCGCCGAGGCTGAGTAAAGCTCGCGTCATCGTCCCTGCCTGTCACTAATGCCTGCGATGCGTTGGAACGTAACGTCCGTTTGCAAGGCTTCCAGGTGGGTAGGAATAGCCGGTTATCGGTGTCCACCCTGGTCAGCACTGTGGGGCACGGAAAGTGCGGTGCGCGGCAAGTGTCGGGAAGTTGGCACGTTCGGACGGTTGGGGCGGTCGACCGTTCAGAATCCGCGGGCCGGTCGAACCGGGTACCGTAGCGTCCGATCCCGGGCCGGGGGATGTCTGTCGTCGTTCGTCGTCCGGTCTGAGAGACTGGAGGGACCGGGCCGTTAGCTCAACTGGCAGAGCAGCGGACTTTTAATCCGCGGGTTCTGGGTTCGATCCCCAGGCGGCCCACCCGTAGGTCCATGTGCAAACGGCACAACGTCGAACAAGACCGGCGGTGCACCTGATTCGACGTGTCAGTCTCGGCCGGTCGGGGTGTTGCCTACCAACAGGGCGATCGCGGCCGCGCATGCGTGTTCCCCTGCGCGTGCAGCCTCCTGGTGGGCGGCGACGACGGTCGCTCCTTCGACGAGCATGAGCCATTGCCGTCCGAGGACGGCCGGGTTCACGGCGCCGGCGCGCTCGGCGATGTTGGTCAGCAGCGCGAGGTAGCGCTCCAGGTGGCGCGCGGTGATGGCGCCCACTGCTTCGTCGTGGTGCTGAGCCGCCGCGTTGACCATGGCGCAGCCGCGAAAGGCCGGGTCGTCGTACCAGCTCTGGAGAGCGTGGAACGCGGCGGTGAGTTGGTCGGCGGGGTTCGGACCGGCGGCCGCGACGGCCTCGGTCAGCCAGCGGAACACCCGATCGCTACGCGCCTCCAGGGCGGCGTGGACCAGACCGTCCTTGGTGCCGAAGTGTCGGTAGAGCGTCTCCTTGGACACCCTGAGACGAGCACATAGTTCAGCGATGCCGATGCCGTCGAGGCCACGCTCGTACAGAAGCGGTATGGCCGCGTCCACGATCGCGGCTCGGGTTCGCGAGGGGTCGATCGTCGAGCCTTTGGGAACCGGCATGACCAAGATAGTACCGGTCGGTTCGATCAGCTGCTACGTTTTGATCGTACCGACCGGTTCGATCTCTGGAGACGTCATGCCCAGCCCTGCCACGCTTCCGGAAGCCCGGACCGTCTTGCCCGCCCGCTCGTACGGCGGATGGTGAGCCTCGCCGACGCAGGAACGATGCCGCGCGCCAACTGGCAGGCGGCGCGGTTGGCTCTCGGCACCGCCTCGGCACTGGGGCTGGCCCGCTTCGCGTACGGGCTGCTTCTCCCGGCCATGCGGCACGATCTGCATTGGACCTTGGCCGAAGCCGGGGGGATGGGTACCGCCAACGGGCTGGGCTACCTCGTCGGCGCGCTCGCCACCGCCGTGATCGTCCGTCGCTGGGGTGCCCGCACTTCCTTCCACGCCGGGATGGCGCTCACCGCAGCGTCGCTGGCCGCCACGACGTTGAGCGACACCTACCCGGCGCTGCTGACCGCGCGGGGGCTCTCCGGAATCACTGGGGCGGTGGTCTTCATCACCGGTGGAGTGATCGCGTCGCGACTCGCCACCCGGGCCGGTACCGGCCTTCCGATCACGGTCTACTTCGCCGGCACCGGCCTGGGTATCGCCGTCACCGGTGCGACCCTCCCGTCCGCAGGTCAGCACTGGCGCCTGGCTTGGATCGGTCTGGCCGTCGCCGCGGCGGCGGCCACGGTGGTCAGCTGGACCGCGGCGAGCACCGGCGACGACGTTCGGGACGCGGCGTCCGGTAGGGCGCGCGTGCGCACCCTCTGGCGACCCGCCTTGGCCTACCTGCTGTTCTCTACCGGCTACATCACATACATCACATTCCTCTCCGCATATCTAGCCGACTACGGTGCCTCGCTCACGCAGACGACGCTGATCTGGACCGCACTGGGATCAGCGGTCCTCGCGGCACCCGCGCTGTGGAGCTACCCCACCGAGCATTGGCCCGGTATGCGAGTCCTGGCGACCCTGCTCTTCGTCCTGAGCGCCGGATCCGCGCTGGCGCTGGCGCTGCCCACGGCGCCAGTCATCTTCCTGTCCGCAGTGCTCTACGGGGCAACGTTCATGGGAGTCCCCGCGGCCATCACCGCTCTCATCAAGGCAAACACACCCCCGGCCGACTGGACCGCGACTCTGGCCGCTTTCACCACGGTGTTCGCCGTCGGGCAGACGGCCGGACCCTGGATCGCCGGCGCGGCTGCAGACCACTTCTCCACCGACGCCACCCTCGCGTGGACCGCAATCCTGTGCGCCTTGGCAGCGGTGATCGCCGCCGTGCACCCGAGCAGTGCCAGAACCAGCGCCTGACCGAAGACGCCGGCAACGACAGAGGAAGACAATGACGAACTTCGTACTCATCCCCGGCATGTGCCACGGGGGCTGGTGCTTCGAGGAGCTCACTCGCGAACTACGCGCCGAAGGTCACACCGTCCACCCACTGACCCTGACCGGCGTCAGCGAACGCAGCCACCTGCTGCCCGGTGCGGTCAACCTCGACACCCACGTCCAGGACGTGACCAGCCTCCTGGACGTCGAGGACATTCATGACTCAGTGCTGGTCGGGCACAGCTACGGCGGCATGGTGATCACCGGCGTCGCCGACCGCGCGCCAGGCCGCGTCGCCTCCCTGGTCTATCTGGACGCCATGGTGCCCGGACCCGGAGACTCGTGCTGGAGCCTGGTCACCGACCAGGAACGGCGCTGGTACGCGGACGTGGTGGAAACCGGCTACGCGGTCCGGCCACTGCCGTTCTTCGACCCCCGCGCCACCGCCCATCCCCTCGCCTCACTGATGCAGCCGCTCCGGCTGACGAGCGACCTCGGACACATCCGGCGCCGGACCTACGTCTACGCCACGGGCTGGGACGGAGCATCTCCCTTCACCCCGGTCTACGAGCGACTGCGAGACGACCCCGCCTGGATCACGCACGCGCTCGCAGGCGGTCACAACCTCATGCGCGACGCTCCGCAGGACTTGGTCAAAATCCTGCTGGAGACGGCAGAATGAGCCGCCCCAGTCCACAGGACCGGGCGAAAATGCTGCGTCAGCTGCATTCGACCGGAGTTCTCGTGTTGCCGAACGCATGGGACGCAGCCAGCGCCGCCGTGATCGCGCAGGCCGGCGCCCCGGCTGTGGCCACCACCAGTGCAGGCCTGGCCTGGAGCCTGGGCTACCGCGACGGCGAGCAGGTGCCTCGGACCGATCTGTTTCGGATGCTGCGCCGGATCTCCGAGGTGGTCGACTTGCCCGTCACCGCCGACATCGAGGCCGGATTCGGTGTGGACGAGGCCCAGGTGGGTCAGACCGTCACCGCGGTCCTGCGGGCCGGGATCGTCGGGATCAACCTGGAGGACGGCCCTCCGGGGAGAGGTGGGCTGTTCGAACTGCCGATCGCCGCCGGACGGGTCGCCGCCGCCCGTGACGCCGCAGCCGCGTACGGCGTCCCCGATCTGGTGATCAACGCCCGGACCGATGTGTACATGCGTGGGATCGGCACCGCGGACGAGCGCCCGGACGAGGTGCTACGCCGGGCCGAGGCCTTCGCCGCCGCCGGGGCCGACTGCCTGTTCGTCCCCGCCCTGTCCGACCTACCGATCCTGACTGACCTGGTGGCACGCTCCCCGCTGCCCATCAGCGTGTTCACCGGGGACGGTGGCGCCACCGTCGCGCAACTGCGGGCCACCGGCGTCCGCCGGATCACCGTGGGGCCGGCCCCGGCCCAGGCGGCCTACACCACGGCGAGTGAGCTGGCCCGCGAGTTGCTGCACTTCGGCATCCTGACCGCCGCCTCGCCGTGGCTCAGCTACGGCTCGCTGAACACCCTGCTTCCCACCGTCCCAACCCAGGAGTAGATCCTCGTGTCCCTGACCCCGAAGGTCGAGTTCTTCTTCGACCCCGCTTGCCCCTTCGCCTGGATCGCCTCCCGGTGGATGCTCGAGGTGGAGCAAAAGCGCAACATCGACCTGAGCTTCCGAGTGATGAGCCTGTCCGTCCTCAACGAGCACCGCGAGATCGAAGACTGGTATCGCGAATTCTGTGATCGGGCCTGGGGGCCGGTGCGGGTCTGCATCGCCGCGGCTGAGGAGCACGGCGACGGCGTTCTGCGCGACCTCTACACGGCTCTGGGGACTCGGATTCACAACGGGGGCAACAAGGACTACACCGAGGTCATCAGTCAAGCATTGGCCGAGGTCGGGCTCCCGGCCGAACTCGCGGCGGCTGCGGACAGCACGGACTACGACGAGGAACTGCGGGCCAGCCACCGCAGGGCCCTGGACCCGGTCGGCGAGGATCTCGGCACCCCGTCCATCCACATCGACGGAGTCGGGTTCTTCGGCCCGGTATTGAACGCGATCCCACGCGGCGACGAGGCGGCCGAGGTCTTCGACGCCGCGCTGATCCTGGCGCGCAATCCGCACTTCTTCGAAATCAAGCGGGCGCGTTCCGGTGGCCTGAACTACGACTGACAGGCCTGGACGCGGTCTGCACCGGTGCCATGCCATGCGGCGGACGGATGGCATTCGGGGTCCTCGGAACTGTATGGACGAGTTCGTGTCCTGCTCACCCGGGCCTCACCGACAGCGGGCTCCCCGGCAGCAGGACAGGCCGGTTTGCACATTGCCACCACCGGCCCACCCGCTGACCTGCTGGTTTGCCCTTCGTCGTGCCTAGAACCCGCGATTGCCCCCTCCGGCGGTCACCGAACCCTCCTGTCGCGGGCGACACTTGGCCTATCCGGCCGGGGAGGTGAGACCTTGGAGTCCACTGAGCACGAGCGCATCGGGCAACGCGTACGGCGACACCGCCGCGCACAGGGCAAGTCTCTGGAGCATCTCGCCGGGCTAGCCGGAATCACCAAGGGCTACCTCTCACTACTAGAACGCGGCCAGCGTGCATGGGGCAGCCGCCGTCTCGTTCAGAACACACGGCTGATGCACTCGGCGTCCGGGTAACCGACCTGACCGGGCAGCCGTTCGGTGAGACTCCAGTGCTCCGCGAAGCCGAGCGCGTGGTGTCGGCAATACAAGAGGCACTCGTTCGGTCCTCCATCGCCGACGGGGAACGTAACGAGCCGCCGGCTATGGGTGCTCGCGCTTGTGTGCCGTGCCGATCGTCGCAGTGTGTGAGTGCGGCGGGACGATTTGCGTTCGTTGGCTGTCATCTACGGCGTGCGTGAGCACAGGCCTTGAAATCGTGCGCGTAGCGGCATGTCCTTACAGTGCGCACAGCAACACCAGGGCCGGACGGAAGGTAGGCGCGGCGGCGATGGAACCGGGCGGCGGCCGTGTCTCCAAGCGGCGGTCGTGGCGTTAGCCGTCAGAAGTGAGGCGGGCAGCGGCGTTGAGCAACAGCTCACAGCGATGCGCCAACTCCTGGACGGCAGCCTCGATGCTCCGTCCTTTGCCAGACTCTTCTACCGGGGTCGCTCAATCGAATTGGATCGCGCTGAACGCGTTGGCAGCAACTGGAGGATTACGCCATCGATCCGGCGCTCCGGGAACTCTGCGGGCTGCGTGCGTCTGCTGTTGGCGGGGCCGGGAATGGGTGGGGTGTTGTGGCGGTCGGGCTGGTTGAGCGGTTGGCGGAGGTTCGGCTGCGCCCGCCGGAGTTCGTTCCGATGATGCGGGAGCGGTACGAGAGGGCGGTGGCTGCGCTGGCGTCGTTGATCCGGGCGTACTACGCGACGGATTCTCCGGTGGCTGGGGGCGCGCTCCGGCCGGAGCAAATCGCCGCGCGCTACGTCTGTCGGCGGGGGCCGAAACCAGAGTTGTCGTGAACTGAGCAAACTGGGTGCGGTGCCGGCGAGGGTGAGAACTTCGGCGTTGCGAAAGAGCCGGTCGGTCATCGAGGCGGCGGTGACGAAGTCACCGCCGCCGTTGAGCTACTTCTTCGGCCGTAGCGCTCGGAGTCCGGCGCGGACGTCGTCGATGAGTGTCCTGGGCTGCTCGAGTGCCGCGAAGTGCCCGCCACGGTCGGCCTCGTTGCAGTAGACGAGGTTCGGGTAGGCACGCTCGACCCATCCCCGTGTGGGTCGTGGGAGGTCGCGTGGGAAAAGGGTGACGGCGACGGGTAGCTCGACCGCAGGTCCGGTGGCTCCCACCGTGCGATTCTCCCAGTAGACCCGTCCGGATGAGGCCGCCGTGTTGGTGAACCACGCGAGGCTGATCTGGTCGAGCATGTCGTTGGTGCTGATCGCGTCTTCGGCGCGGCCGTGGTTGTCGGTCTTGGACTGGTACTTCTCGTAGATCCAGGCGGCCTGACCGGCGGGCGAATCGGCGAGAGCGATGCCGACGGTTTCGGGCTTCGTCGCTTGGATGTGATTGGAACCGCCGAGCTCGCCCGCGTAGCGGGCCAGGCCCTGAAGGGCGGCCTGCTCCTCGGGAGTCGGGTTCTCCGGCGGTCGGGCGGGGAACGCGTAGGCGGAATGGACGTGGATCCCGACCAGTCCGTCCGGTTCCATCGCACCCAGCGTCAAGGTCACCATCCCTCCCCAGTCGCCACCCTGAGCGGCCCACCGGTCGTAGCCCAGGCGCCGCATGAGCTCGGCCCAGGCCCGAGCGGTGCGTTCGACGGACCAGCCCGTCTCCGAGGGCTTGCCGGAGAAGCCGAATCCCGGCATCGAAGGAATGACCACGTCGAAGGAGTCGGCGGCGTCGCCACCGAAGGCGACGGGATCGGTCAGCGGGCCGATCACCTTCAAGTAGTCGGCGTTCGATCCCGGCCATCCGTGCGTGAGCACCAACGGCAACGCGCCCAGGTTCTGCGATCGGACGTGGATGAAGTGAATGTCCACCCCGTCGATCTCCGTCACGAACTGCGGGTACGCGTTGAGCTCGCGTTCGAAGCGTCGCCAGTCGTACTGCTGCGCCCAGTGGTCGATCAGCGCTCGGGCGCTGTCGAGGCGGACGCCCTGCGACCAGTCGTCCACGGTCTCCGCGTGGGGCCACCGCGTTCGCGCGAGCCGCTGCTTCAAGTCGGCGATCTCCTGGTCCGAGATCGCTACGCGGAACGGCCGGATCAGTGCGGTGTTCGTCGTCATCATCAACTCCGTGCTGACGCATCCGGTGCACCGGTGCGTGATGGTCCGCCTGCCTGCCCAGGCGGCTGACGAGGTAGGTCAGGCCGCAGTGGGATTTGTGCGGAAGGCAGTCGCGTCGGTGTTCACGTCAGGGCTCGGGTGGCTGGGGCGGAGGAGCTGGACGGCGAGGCCGACCGGCCAGAGGACGGAGATGTACACCGAGACGCGCTCGATCAGCCCGGCGGGCAGGTCACTGCCCATCGATGAGAACAGCACCACGACCGCGATGAGCGCGATGACTCCCAGCGCGATGCTCGCGCGGCCCAGCGACCGGGTCGTGGCGTCCTTCCGCCACACGACTCCCAAGACGATCGCCAGTGTGTTGGCGCCGAGGATTGCCAGGGTCGCACCGAGGAAGTGCAGCGCGAGCGTTCCGTCCTCCGCGGCCTGCGCAGAGCCATGGAAACACGCAAGGAGCACGTAGCCGATGGTCGTCCCGACGGTAAGGACGACGCCGGTGCGACGAAGCCGTCCGCGCAGGCGGCTGACCACGATCAGCATTCCGAGGGCGAAGAGCAGCCCTTGAACTAGGAAGCCGGCGTTCATGACGACGTATAACGGCGAGTCGATCTCCCGTCCTTGGAACACCCCGGTTGTGCTGGAGCCGAGATCACTGACCCAGTTGTGAAGGTAGCTGTAGCTCGGATTAGTCCACGCCGCTGCACTGACTGTCTCGGCGGCGAGATACAACGCCGGCCCGACCATCAGGGCTGCGGCCGCGACGCGGGAGGAGCGGGGCCGATCGGTCATCGAAGATCCTGTCTACAGCTGCTCGCGTCGGCGACCGCGGTGCACCGGTGGACCGCTGCTTTACACCCGTAAAGTAGCAGCGCCACTTTACAGCTGTAAAGCAGCGCTCGGCAGGCGTTGGAAGCGAGCGGGTCAGTCCCCGGTTACGTGCGCCAGAGCGCTGATGAGGCGGCGAGCGATGTCGCCCGGCCAGGGGAACGCCGCGGCGGCCACGCGTTGGTGGGCCAGGCCGTGCAGGCCCAGCCATAGAGCCACCGCGTCGGCGAAGGCGTCGGTGCTCGTCGACACCCCGGCGTCGATGCAACCCTGGAGGGCGGCAACGATGACCCCGAGCGCCTCCTGTCCGAGCGCCTCGACCTCACGCCGCGTAACCGCGGAGGACTCGAGGGCTGTGGTCGCCGTCCACAAGCCACCGAACATGATCCGGTAGCGCTGCGGGCGTCGGACGGCGAAGTCGAGGTAAGCGTCGCAGACCGCATGCAGCCGGGCCACGGTCATCTGCGGATCGTCCTGGTCCACCTGCCTCGCTGCCGCACCCGCCTCGTCGGGAAAGCGATCGGCGCTGTCGCGCAGCGCCTGCTCCAGCTCGGCAAAAGCTTCTTGTACGACGACTAGGAAGATGGACTGGACGTTGGCGTAATGGCCGTAGATGGCCGGCGCTGACACTCCGGCGCGACGGGCGATGGAACGCAGCGACACCGAGGCGTGATCTCCGGTCTCATCCAGCAGCTCAGCGGCCGCAGCCACGATCCTGCCTCCGAGATCCCCGCTACGGACCCCGGCCCGATGCCTGCTCGCACCGGGATCGGGCTCAGCGGTTCCCATCGCAGATTCCTCCTGCGTGGTGGTCGCTGGAACTCTCGCCACCGGTTTCACCCGTCGCACCATCGTTGCCACGATATTCCAGGAATCGGATCCGGCTCGAGTGAGCGGACGCGGGGTGCGCGGCGACCTGTGCGGGAAGCATTGGCCGACAAGCTTGATTCCGCTCGGTGGCTATCTGGTCGGCCGTCGCTGCGCGGCTTGGGTGACCGCTTCGATCGGCCCGGCCTCGGCCGGGGCCGGCCGCGTCATCGTTCGCCGGCCGGCCGGCAGCTACCGGCCGTCCCAGTCTGCCGGGGCTTACTGACCGCGAACGCCAACCCCAGGACCCCGAGCGCTCGGATGCGCTCGCCGTGGTGATCACGTGGGCGCCGAGGCCGCGGGCCAGTTGCACGGCGAGATGGCCGACGCCGCCGCCACCTCCCTGGATCAGGATCCGCTGACCCGCCTCGAGCTCGGCGACGTCGACCAGCAGCTGCCAGGCGGTGAGTGCGGCGAGCGGCAGCGCGGCCGCGTGGGTGTCGTCGATCGAGTCGGGTGTCCGTACGAGATCGGCGGCCGGGGCGACTGCCTACTGCGAGTAGGCGCCGACCGGCCCGGGAACGCCGCCATGCCGAAGACCCGGTCGCCCGGCCGGAACGCCACCTCGGGTCCGGCCGCCACCACCGTGCCGGCCAGGTCCCAGTCCACCGTGAACGGGAAGGTGCTCAGGTCGACCCCCTCGCCGCGCGGGGTCTTGGCGTCGACCGGATTCACCCCGGCCGCCCCGATCCGGACCAACACCTCATCCGGTCGGAACGCACACGGACGGTCCCGTCCGGTTCGGGTCGTTGCGGCGCCGGCCCGAGGGGATCAGCTCGAAGGTGCTGGCCGACAAGCTGCGTCAGCTCGAGAGTGAAGGCTTGGTCGAGCGGGTGATCGTCGAGCGTCCCCTCGCGGTCACGTACGGGTTGACCGAGGTGGGCCGGACTCTGCTGGGGTCGCTCACCGCCCTGCGCGTCTGGGCCGAGGCCCACTGCGACGCCGAGGTTCCGACGCCATCACCGGCGGCTTAGCCGCCACTTCACTATTTCGACGTCGCTGAGCGCGCTAGCCGTCGTTGTTGTCGCCGTGCGGGGGCTCGGCGGAATCGAAGGATCGATTCGGATACGGCGACCAGGCCAACTCGCGCGCCCCGAACGTGGCCGACGCGACCCGCGTCTCGTCACCCGCGATCCCGATCGCCCGGATCGGCACGATCGCCCGACCCCGCGGACCTTCCGTCTCCTCGTTCGGCGGCGCGACCGGCACGGCGTCAGGCTCCGGCCCCGCGTCCGGCCGCCGGACTCCGCGGACGAACCGCAAGCGTGAAGTCGATGCATCAGAGCGATCCCTGCGAGTTCGTCTCACCTGAGGTATTCGGAGCCGACCGCCTCGCGGATTGGTCCGTCGTTACCGCAACAGATCGCCGTCAATCAGCGTTCGAGCGGTGTGAGAGAACAACACAGCGGCCGGGGGCGCGAATGACCTTCGACGACTTCGTCGCCGATCGGCTCGATCCGTTACTGCGGTACGCCACCGTGCTCTGCTACGACCCGCACCTGGCCAGGGACATCGTCCAGGAGGTCCTGCTGCGGGCTCAGCAACGTTGGCCCCACATTTCGACGCTCGACAGCCCGTCCGCTTACGTCAAACGCATGGTCACGAACGAGTTCCTGTCGTGGCGTCGCCGGAAGGCGACCGGGGAGCTGACGACCTCGACGGCCGTCCTGAACGACCTCGGGACACCGACGGCGGACGCGGCGGACCAGCACGCGGAGCGGGCCGCGATGCTGGCCCAGCTCGCGCAGCTGCCGCGGCGGCAGCGCGTGGTGCTGGTGCTGCGACGCGCTGAGCGCGCACGCGCGGCTGGCCTCCGGAAGCGCGGACATCCTGGCCGCCCTGAACGCCGCTCGGCCGTCGCGCCGCCGGGGCTGGTTGGTAGGTGTCGCGGCCGGCGCGCTCGCCGGGGTGATCACGGTCGGGTTCGCCGTGTCCGGGACGTCGCCTGCCTACGCGGTGACCGAGAACGCGGACGGCACCGTGACGGTCTCGATCGAGGACGTCAAGGCGATCGGTCCGGCGAACGCGACGCTGAGCAAGCTCGGGATCCGGGTGAAGGCCGTGCCGCAGACGAGCGATTGCGGCAGTCTCGACGACCTCGAGCTGTACCGGGGTAGCGACTGGGACCTGCCGACCACGTCGGGTGGGGCGGTGACGCTCGGCCGCAGGGTCCCGGCCGGCTACACGGTCCTGCTGTCGGTGTCCGACGCCCCGGGCCGCGGGCTGGGCTTCACCGCGCCGGTCAAGAACCCCGCGCCGTCGTGCGTTCTCGACCCGGCCGCCGATCCGAACCAGAGGTGATCCCCGCGGCGGCCGGGTCGCCCCTGACCCGGCCGCCGCGACCGACGGCCATCCGTGCTTGGCATGATCGGGCCATGTCCGATTCCAGCTCACCTGCAGGGCCTCCGTCGACGAGGGATCGGATCGTCGCCGCCGCGATGAGATTGCTCGCGGAGGGTGGCAGCGAGCGGGTGTCGACCCGGGCGGTGTGTGAGGCGGCGGGTGTCCAGCCGCCGACGATCTATCGACTGTTCGACAGCATGGACGGGTTGCTCGACGCGGTGGCGCGTGAGGGCTCCTCAGCGTCGACGAGCAGTTCGCCGCGTTCACCGTCACCGCGGCCGGCATCGGCACGACGTTCACGTTGCTGACGGTCCCCGAGGAGGATCGTCCGCTCGCCGAGTCGGTGCGGATGCGGGAGATCGTCATCCGCTCGATCGTGTCGGACCATCCGCAGGCGCCCGCCACCGGCATCGTCGGAACGGCCGCCGCGCCGAACGCGCTGCTCGACTGGACCACCGAGCTGCACCCGGCCGAACGACACCTGATGCACCACTGGCTCGACGCACCTGGTCCCGGGTGACGCCCAGGTCGCCGAAGTCGACGTTGAAGGCGTAGGTCGTGCCTTCGCCGGCCTGCACGAACTCGTACGACGAGGCGTGGTCGACCAGGATCATGTCCCAGCCGTCGGAGTCTCTGACCTCCTCGCCGCCGGGATGACGCCAGAGCCAGCGCCCGGGGCTGATGACCGTGATCGCGATCCGGTGGTCGTCGGACGCGCTGACCTGCCGTCGTCCTCGCCAGATCTTGTAGGCGTTGCTGGACCACCGCAGGAACTCGGTGTCGTCACCGGTCGGCCAGACGTCGACCTGGGCGCTGAACTCGGCCGGATCGACCTCCGGGCGCAGGATGGCGGGAAGGCGAGCCTGCCGGACGGCCGCGTCGACGGCGTCGAGGCGATCGGACGGCGCGAGCCGGGCAGTGTCCAGCACACGACTCATGAAGCGCGATTTTACGTGACCGGATGCGTGTGGCCGGGGTCACATCTCACGTTTTCGGGTCGGCCGGAGTCTTCAGGGCATCGGGAGAAAGGGAGACCCATGAACACCCGGCACGCACTGGTGGACGGCCCGCTCGGACGGATCACGCTCGTCGCGAGCGACGACGCGGTCACCGGCCTCTACTTCGCGCACCACGTCCGTCGGCCGGCTCGGGAGGCCTTCGGCCCCCTCGCGAACGACCCGCTGCTCGACTCCGCCTCGGCGCAGCTCGCCGAGTATCTGGACGGCACGCGCCGCGCGTTCGACCTTCCGCTCAATGCCATTGGCGACGCTTTCCAGCACGCGGTGTGGAGCATCGTCGCGGAGATTCCGTTCGGCGAGACCACGACCTATGGTGCGATCGCGGAACGGCTCGGCGACAGGGCGCTCGCCTATCGTGTCGGGCAGGCGGTGGGCGCGAACCCGCTGTGCATCGTCGTCCCGTGCCACCGGGTCGTCGGCGCGAACGGAAAGCTCACCGGCTACGCCGGCGGGTTGGAACGGAAGCGGGCGCTGTTGGAACTGGAGGAGTCCGCGCAGGTGGGCGCCGGACGCCTGTTCTGGTGAAGCAACCGTTCGAGGTCGCGGTCGAGCAGCACGGCGTCACCGTGCTGCGGGTCTGTCGTGCGCTCCTCGGCGTGCAGGACGCGGACGACGCCTGGTCGGAGACGTTCCTCGCGGCGATGCGGGCCTACCCCGAGTTGCCGGAGACCGCGAACGTCGAAGCCTGGCTCGTGACGATCGCCCGCCGGAAGGCGCTCGACCTCCTCCGCGCGGCGAAGCGGGTGCCGCTGCCGGTGCAGGACCTCCCGGAGGCTTCGACGGCTCTGGGAGTCCCGGGCGCCGACGACGCCGACCTGTGGAAGCTCGTCGGCCGCCTCCCGGCCAAGCAGCGACAGACGATCACCTTCCGCTACCTCGCCGGGATGTCGTACGCGGAGATCGCGACGATTCTCGGCGGCACGGCCGGGGCCGCACGCCGAGCCTCGGCCGACGGCCTCGAGAACCTCCGAAAGGAGCTGGCTCATGAGTGACGACGTCGAGAAATTGAAGATGCTGCACCGTCGATTGGAAATCGAGGCCGAGGCGCAGGGGCTCGTCGACGTCGCCTATACGACCGTGGACAGTCCGGTCGGGGAGTTGCTGCTCGCGGCAACCCCGAAGGGGTTGGTCCGGATCGCGTACACGGTCGAGGACCACGACCGGGTGCTGGAGTCGCTCGCCGAGAAGCTGAGCCCGCGCATCCTGCGGTCACCGAAACGGTTGGACCTCGCGCGCCGAGAGCTGGACGAGTACTTCGGGAACCGGCGGAAGCGGTTCGATCTGCCGCTGGACCTGTCGCTGTCGCGTGGGTTCCGGCAGCTCGTGCAGCAGCATCTGCCGGACATCGCCTACGGCCAGACCCGCAGTTACCGGGAGATGGCCGAGATGGTCGGCAGCCCGCGGGCGGTTCGCGCGGTGGGCACCGCCTGCGCGACGAATCCCCTTCCGGTGGTCGTGCCCTGTCACCGCGTGCTCCGAGCCGACGGGTCGCTGGGTGGGTACATCGGCGGGTTGGCGGCCAAGACCGCGTTGTTGGAATTGGAGTCCGCCGCATGAGCACCGACCGCTGGCGCGACCGCGTCGAATCGGCGGACTGGCCGGCCGTCTCGGACGAGCTCGACGAGTACGGCGGAGCCCTGCTGCCGCAGTTGTTGGCTCCACCGGAGACCGTCGAGCTCCGCGAGCTCTACGACCGGGACGAGGTGTTCCGCAGCACGGTCGACATGGGTCGCCACCGCTTCGGCGAGGGTCGGTACCGGTATTTCCGGGCGCCGTACCCGGAGCCGATCGAGCGGCTGAAGCAGGCGCTCTATCCGCGGTTGCTGCCGATCGCCCGCGACTGGTGGGCGAAGCTCGGCCGGGTCGCACCGTGGCCCGACACGCTCGACGAGTGGCTGCGGATGTGCCACGACGCTGGGCAGACCAGGTCGACGGCGATCCTGCTGAAGTACGGAGAGAAGGACTGGAACGCGCTGCACCGTGATCTCTACGGTGAGCTGGTGTTTCCGCTCCAGGTGGTGATCAATTTGAACGAGCCGGGCGTGGATCACACGGGCGGGGAGTTCCTGCTGCTCGAGCAGCGCCCGCGGGCACAGTCCCGCGGTACGGCGACGTTGCTGCCGCATGGGCACGGTTACGTGTTCACGACCCGGGACCGTCCGGTGAGGTCGGTTCGCGGGTGGTCGGCGGCTCCGGTTCGGCACGGAGTGTCGGCGATCCGCTCCGGTGAGCGCCACACGCTGGCCCTCGTCTTCCACGATGCGGCGTGAGGTGTACACGCTCGTCGGGCCGGACGGCCGCTCTTACCGGTCTGGGGTGAAGGGGGAGTGGGGCGGCTATCGGCGAGGAAAGATCTATGGGCGCCTCGATTGCCCGAGTGCTCTTCGGGCGATAGCTCGCGGGGGGTACGTGAAATATCGGGTGTTCTTCGCCGACGAAGCCACCGCTTTGGCTGCGGGCTATCGACCGTGCGGCGTCTGCTGCCGAGAGCGACATCATCGGTGGGGTCAGCGGTCAGCGGAAGGTGGACAGTGAGTTGGCTGTTGTCGGCGGGATGGCGCCTTCGGCGAGTTCGCCGACCAGGGCCGGTTCAGCGGTGATCAGCAGCGTCGGCGGATGCTGTCCGGCCTCGGCTGCCGGTTGGATGGTGATGCTCAGCCCGCTAGGGGGCGCCGATCGTGCCGGGCTCTGGGACGTAGGGCTGGAAGAAGTCGTTGGCCGGTGCGCCCTCCACGGTGAGGACCAGCGCGGGAATCGACATACCGTCTAGCTGCTCTCGGATGATGTCGGCGTGGCCGGCATGCCGGGCCATCTCCTCGATCTGGTGCACCAGGTAGTACCGCCAGCGAACCGGCTGCTCGGTGAAGCGTCCGTGCCAGGGCGCGGGCGGCTCGATCGTGACCGCATCCGGGTCGGCGGCCGCGAACGCCTCCAGGTACTCGGCCCGGGCCGCGTCGAACTCGGCGATCAGCGCGGTGGTGGTCTCGTCCGGAGCGGGCGCGAAGCTGGCCAGGTAGGCGTCGAAATCCATCGACGGGGTGCCTCGCAGCCGGGCGGCCGCTCCTCGCATGCCGTGGGCGGCGTGCTTGATCAGGCCCGCGATCGACAACGAGCTGCGGCAGGGCGTCTCGCGGCTCTGCGCCTCGGTCAGCCCGAAGGCCGAGGCGCGCAGCGCGTCGAGCTGCTGAACGAGATAGCGCAAGAGACCGGTGATCTCGTCGTGCTCGGCCGGCGCGTACATCGGCGCCTCCCATCCTGTAGGCCGGGCCGAGCCTAGAGGTCGACTACGACTTTTCCGTGCACGTGCCGTCCGGCCTGGAGTTCGACCGCGGCCCGGATCTCGTCGATCGGGAACGTGGCCGCGATCGGCACCCGGAGCCGGCCGTCCGCGACCAGGCGGGCGACCTCCTCGAGGGCGCCCGGGGCGGCGTTGGCCCCGTTCGCCGACCTGATCCCGTCGACCTGGCCGGCGATGGTGGTGATGCGCGCGTCAGGCACGCCGATCTCCCGCGCCGTCCGGACGGTGTCCGTCCCGAAGAGGTCGATCGCCGCGGTGACGCCGAGGGTGCGCACGCGCTCGGCCAGGCCGTCGCCGTAGGCGACCGGCTCCGCTCCGAGGGAGCGGAGGGCCTCGGCCGACGTCGCCGATCCGGTCCCGATCACCCGCGCTCCGGCCAGACGGGCGAGCTGGACGGTGAAGACGCCGACCCCGCCGCCCGCACCACCGATCAGGACCGTGTCGCCGGGGCCGGGCTCGACGACGGCCAGGGCGGCGGCGGCCGTGGATCCGGCGATGGCCAGCGTGGCGGCCGTGCGGTCGTCGACGCCGTCGGGCGTGTGGTGCACGGCGCTGCCCGTAGCGATCGTCGCGGCCAGGTCCAGGACGACGTGGTCGGCGATCGCGCGGGAGACGGCGCCGCCGAACACCCGGTCGCCGACCGCGAACCCGGTCGCGCCGTCGCCGACCTGGTCGACGACCCCGGCGTAGTCGGTTCCGAACCCGGACGGCAGGCTCAGGCCGAACCGGGCCGCGGTCTCGTCGTCGGAGGTCATGAACCAGTCCATCGGGTTCAGCCCGGCCGCGGTGACCCGCACCCGGATCTGCCCCGGGCCGGCCTCCGGCGCCGGAACCTCGCGGACTCCCAGGACCTCGGGACCGCCGAACGACTCCAGGAGGACCGCCCTGCTCTGCGTGCTCATGCTGCTCCCTAAACGGACTATGATCCGTTTAGACGCTAACACAACCGGAGCGTGATCCGTTTTGACTGACCCCGACGCCCGCGTGCTGCGCGCGGACGCGAGCCGGAACCGTGACGAGCTGCTGAAAGTCGCGACTCGGGTGTTCGTGTCGGCCGACTCCCCACCGTCGATGCGGGCGATCGCCCGGGAAGCCGGCGTCGGCATCGCCACGCTCTACCGGCACTTTCCGACGCGCGAGGCGCTGGTCGACGCGGTCTATCGCGACCAGGTCGAGCGGCTCACGGCCGGCGCTCGCGGGCTGCGCGCCGAGCTCCCGCCGGCGGAGGCGCTGCGGCGCTGGATGGACCTGTTCGGCGAGTGGATCGCGACCAAGAACGGCATGCTCGACACGCTGCTCGCGATGATCGAGTCGGGCGAGATCGCCCACGTCCGGACGCAGACCGAACTGCTCGCGGCCATCGACGGCCTCCTCGACGCGGGCCGCGCGACCGGCGAGTTCCGCACCGACGTCAGCGCGGAGGACGTGGCGGCCGGGCTCATCGGCATCTTCACTGTGTCCTGCTCGTCCGGGAGCGACGGCCGGACGGATCGCCTGCTGAACGTCTTTCTGGACGGCCTGCGGCACAGGGCCTAGGTGAGGAGCGCGTCCCGGCACGCGGTGAGGAGCGCGTGCAGCCGGGCGGTGTCGGCTCGGGTGAGGTCGCCGGTCATGCGGTTCGCCACCGACGAGACGCGGCTGCGGGCGTCGTCGAGAAGTGCGACCGCGGGAGCGGTGAGGACGGTGGCCCGCTCACGCCGGGGGCCCGGGTCGTCGGAGCGCGTGATCAGCCCGCGCTTCTCGAGGCCCTGCAGGACGATGTTCGTCGACTGGCGGGACACGAAGACCCGGCGGGCGAGCTCCGAGCCGGTGATGCCGGGGGTGTCGTGCAGGGCCTGCAGGCAGGCGTACTGCGGCACGGTCAGCCCGAGCGGACGGAGCACCTCGTCCATCCGCTGATGCAGGACCGCCTGCGTCTCCTTGATCAGCACGCCCAGTTCTTCGTTCGCCGTCATGTCAACAGTTTGACACTTCGTTCGTTGAGTGTCAGTATATTGACACTTAACCAGGGAGGTTCCGATGACGACGACCGGACCCGACTTCGTGTCGTTCCAGGTGCGTGACCGCGAGGCGGCCGCGCGGTTCTACGAGGAGGTCGTGGGGCTGACGCGGCTCCCGGCCCCGAACCCGCACGCGGTGGCGTTCTCGGCCGGGAATGGGTCGTTCGCGGTGCGCGATCCGCTGCCGGGGGTGGACCTCGACGCGATCGGCTCGCTCGGCTCGGGCGTCGGCGTGTGGTTCCACAACGAGGACGCCGCCGGCTTGCACGCCCGCCTCGTCGAGCAGGGGGTACCGATCGTGCTCGACCTGTTCGAGGGGCCGTTCGGCGACACGTTCGCCTTCCGTGACCTCGACGGTTACGTCGTCACGATCCACTCGAAGGCGTAACCCCGGCCGGTTCGCGACGCCGGAGCAGCTCCGGCGTCGAGATCGACCACTGCTTGACCTGGCCCCACTCGATCCGGACGGCGGGGCGTTCGTCGTCGAGGCACCGGTGGTACTTCGGCGACCGGCGGCCGAAGTCGGCCTCGATCTTGGCCCGGAGTTCGTCTTCACTGCGGCCGAACATCCGGATCGGGTAGGTCGCCTCGTCGATCGTGAGGCCGAAGCCGTATTCCGCGGGGGTGCGCAAGCCTGTAGCCATGCCCAGCAGCATACGTACAGGCGTTCGATAAAGTCGAGACTGGCGAGACAGAAATCGACCAGATGTTCGATGGTCAGATTGCCGGGGCCGTCCAGCTGGCGAGCATGTTAAGGCCGTCATGGCTCGGCGAGCCCGGCTCGGCGCTGTAGGCGGTCAACGTGAGACCCGGGTCCGCGGGCAGCGGCATCGCCTCGAACGCGAGGTCCAGGCGCCCGACCACCGGGTGCTGGAAATGCTTGACGCCGGTGTGGTGCAGGCGGACGTTGTGGGCGGCCCAGCGGGTGCGGAAGTCTTCGCTGCGGGTGGCCAGCTCACCGACCAGGTCGGTGAGGGCCTTGTCGTAGGGGTCCCGCCCGGCTTCGGTCCGCAGTAGGGCGACGGTCGTGTGCGCGGCCGCGTCCCAGTCCGGGTAGAGCTCCTCGGCCCGCGGGTCCAGGTAACAGAACCGGGCCAGGTTGACCGGCCGGGCCGGGGAGTCGAAGGCCGGCGCGTAGAGCGCCTGGCCCAGCCGGTTCACGGCCAGGATGTCGAGGCGGCCGTTGCGGACGAACGCCGGGGCCTCGGTCATCGCGTCGAGGAGGCTCTGCACGCCGGGGCGGATCGGCTGCTTGGACGTCCGGCGGCGGACCCGCGGGCCGGTGTTGGCGGCGCGGGCGAGGTCGTGCAGGTGCGCCCGCTCGGCGTCGTCGAGCTGGAGGGCCCGGGCGATGGCGTCCAGGACGCTGTCGGAGACGCCGGACAGGTTGCCGCGCTCGAGCCGGACGTAGTAGTCGGGACTGACGCCGGCCAGCAGTGCCACCTCGGCCCGCCGGAGACCGGCGACCCGTCGGGTGCCGCCGAACGTAGGCAGGCCGGCCTGTTCCGGGGTGATCCTGGCCCGCCGGGAGGCCAGGAACTCACGGGCGGCTTCCCTGGTGTCCATGGCTCCACGCTACGACGCCGAGGGGTTCTGTCATTACCACCCACGGTGGTCCCTCCCAGCGGTCCGGCGACCGGCGTTCTCTGGGGGCATGCGAGGAGTCATTCTGAACGGGCCCGGCGACGTCCGGGTCGAGGACCGGCCCGATCCGACGATCGAGCAGCCGACCGACGCGATCATCCGGGTCGTCGCGACCTGTGTGTGCGGGTCCGACCTGTGGCCGTTCCGGGGCGTCGACGCGTCCGGCGGGCCGGCGCCGATGGGCCACGAGTACGTCGGCATCGTCGAGGAGGTCGGGTCCGCGGTCGAGAGCACCCGGCTCGGTCAGTTCGTCGTCGGGTCGTTCTTCGCGTCCGACAACACCTGCCCGATCTGCCGGGCCGGCTACCAGTCGCACTGCGTGCACCGCGAGCCGGTCGGGGCGATCGGTGCCCAGGCCGAGTACCTCCGGGTCCCGCTCGCCGACGGCACCCTCGTCGCGACCCCGGAGATGCCGGACGAGGACCTGGTGCCCAGCCTGCTGGCCGCCTCCGACGTGCTCGGCACCGGCTGGTTCGCCGCCGACGCGGCCCAGGCCGGACCGGGCAAGACGGTCGTGGTCGTCGGCGACGGCGCGGTCGGTCTGCTCGGCGTGCTCGCGGCCAGACACAAAGGCGCCGAACGCATCATCGCGATGAGCCGCCACGCCGACCGGCAGAAACTCGCCCTGGAGTTCGGGGCCACCGACATCGTCACCGAGCGCGGCGACGAGGGCGTGGCCCGGGTCAAGGAGCTGACCGACTCACTCGGCGCGCACTCGACGATCGAGGCCGTCGGCACCCAGGAGTCGATGATGCAGGCCATCCACTCGACCCGGGCCGGTGGTCACGTCGGCTTCGTCGGCGTCTCCCACGACGTCCGGATCGAAGGAACGCCGTTGTTCTTCTCCGGCGTGCACCTGCACGGCGGACCGGCACCGGTCCGGCGGTTCCTGCCCGAGCTGATCGGCCTGATCGTCGATCGGAAGATCGACCCGGGGAAGGTCTTCGACCTCAGGCTGCCGCTCGACGAGGCGGCCGAGGGCTACCGGGCGATGGACGAACGCCGAGCCGTCAAGACGCTCCTGGAGCTGTCGTGACGCCGAATCCGATCGCGCCGATCGCGAGGTTCGCCGCTCAGGGAAAGATGCCCGAGCTGCGCCGGGCGCTGAACGACGGGCTGGACGCGGGCCTCTCGATCAACCAGATCAAGGAGGTCCTCGTCCAGCTGTACGCCTACGCCGGGTTTCCGCGCAGCCTCAACGCGCTCGGCGCGTTCATGACGGTCCTCGACGAGCGGAAGAACGCCGGGATCGAGGACGAGGCCGGCGAGGAACCCGGTCCGGTGCCCGCGGACAGCCTCGCGGCCGGCACCCGGAACCAGACCCGGCTCACCGGCGCACCGGTGACCGGGGCGCTGTTCGAGTTCGCCCCGGCCATCGATCACTTCCTCAAGGCGCACCTGTTCGGCGACATCTTCGGCCGGGACAACCTCGACTGGCGGAGCCGGGAGATCGCCACGATCGCCGCCCTGGCCGGCCTCGACGGGCTCGACTCACAGCTGGCCTCGCACCTGGCGATCGGCCGCAACATCGGTCTCTCCGAGGACGAGTTGCGGGACGCCGCTGCGGGGTAATGGCAGACCCTCCCTCATCCACGCACGCGACCTACGGTGGAGATATGGGCCAGATCGACCACCGCGCCGAGATCCGCGAGTTCCTCTCCTCGCGGCGGGCGCGTATCACGCCGGAGCAGGCCGGGCTGCCCGCGTACGGCGGCCACCGGCGCGTCAAGGGGCTGCGCCGGGAGGAGGTCGCGCTGCTCGCCGGCGTCTCGATCGATTACTACGTCCGGATGGAGCGGGGCAACCTCGGCGGCGCCTCGGAGAGCGTGCTCGACGCGGTGGCTCAGGCCCTTCGGTTGGACGAGGCCGAGCGGGAGCACCTGTTCGCGCTGGCCCGCGCGGCGGGCCCCGCTCCGCGGGTCCGGCGGACTCCGCCGAGCAGCGTCCGGCCGGCCATCCAGCAGGTGCTCGACGCCATGTCCGACGCGCCTGCCTGGGTCCGCAACGCGCGCCACGAGATCCTGGCCATGAACCGGCTCGGGCGGGCGCTCTACGCGCCGGTGCTCGCCGACCCCCGGCGTCCGGCGAACACGACCCGATTCCTCTACCTCGACCCGGCCGCCCGGGAGTTCTTCGTCGACTGGGACCGGATCGCCAACGATTCCGCGGCCACGCTGCGGCTGGAGGCCGGCCGCAATCCGCACGATCGGGCCCTGATCGAGCTGATCGGGGAGCTCTCCACCCGGAGCGAGGTGTTCCGCCAGCGCTGGGCCTCGCACGACGTCCGGTTCCACCGCAGCGGCCAGAAGCGGCTGCGCCACCCGGTCGTCGGGCCGCTCGAGCTCGACTACGAGTCGATGCTGCTGCCGTCCGAGCCCGGCCTCACCCTCAACGTCTACACCGCCGCCGCCGGCACTCCGACCGCCGACGGCCTGAAGATGCTCGCCTCCTGGGCGGCCACCCAGGATCTAGCAGAAACGAAGTGACCATGTACACGCTCAACAACGGCGTCCAGATCCCCGAGCTCGGCTTCGGTGTCTTCCAGACGCCTCCGGACGAGACCCGGGCCGCGGTCACCTCGGCCCTCGAGGTCGGCTACCGGCACATCGACACGGCCGCCGCGTACGGCAACGAACGCCAGGTCGGCGAGGCGCTGCGCGCCTCCGGGGTCGCCCGCGACGACGTCTTCCTCGAGACGAAGATCTGGATCAGCGACTACGGCTACGACGAGACCCTGCACGGCTTCCAGAAGGCCGCCCGCAAGCTGGGCGTCGACCAGATCGACCTGCTCATCCTGCTCATCCTGCCCTCCCGTCGGACTTCGACCGCACGGTCGCGGCCTACCGCGCCTTGCAAAAGCTTCTTGCGGACGCCCGGGTGCGGGCGATCGGCGTCAGCAATTTCATGGTCGACCACCTGACCGCCCTCCTCGAGCAGGTCGACGTCGTACCGGCGATCAACCAGATCGAGGTGCACCCGTACTTCGCGCAGCGGGAGGTGCAGGCGTTCGGGGCCGAGCACGGGATCCTGACGCAGGCCTGGGCGCCGATCGGCGGGATCACGTTCTACCGGGACAGCGGCCACACCAGCACGCTCGAAGACCCGGTGATCGGGAAGATCGCGGCCTCGTACCAGAAGTCCCCGGCCCAGGTGATGCTGCGCTGGCACCTGCAGCAGGGGCGTCAGGTGATCCCGAAGTCGGTGCGTCCGGAGCGGATCGCCGAGAACTTCGACGTCTTCGACTTCGCGCTGAGCGACGCCGACCTGGCCGCGATCGACGGGCTCGAGACCGGCAAGCGCGGTGGCCCGGAACCGGCCGACATCACTCTCGCGGCCTGGGGTCGCGCCATCCCGGAGGACTGATCATGCGTACCGCACAGCTCGGGCAACTCGAAGTGTCCCGGATCGGTCTGGGCGCGATGGGCATGTCCCACGCCTTCACCGGCGCCGGCACCGACGACGCCGAATCCATCCGCACGATCCATCGCGCGATCGACCTCGGCGTCACGCTGATCGACACGGCCGAGATCTACGGGCCGTACGTCAACGAGGAACTCGTCGGCCAGGCTCTGCGGGGACGTCGGGACGACGTCGTCCTGGCGACGAAGTTCGGCATGGTCTCCCACCGCGGAGGCGGGCCGGGCAACCTCGACAGCAGCCCCGACAACATCCGCACCGCGGTCGAGGGGTCGCTGCGCCGGCTCGGCACCGACCGGATCGACCTCTACTACCAGCACCGGGTCGACCCGAAGACGCCGATCGAGGACACGGTCGGGGCGCTCGCCGAGCTGGTGGCCCAGGGCAAGATCCGCTACGTCGGGCTCTCCGAGGCCTGGATCGGGACGGTCCGGCGCGCGCACGCCGTCCACCCGATCACCGCGTTGCAGTCGGAGTACTCGCTGTGGACGCGCGACCAGGACGAGATGCTCCCGGTGCTGCGTGAGCTGGGGATCGGGCTCGTGGCGTACTCGCCGCTCGGCCGGGGCTTCCTGACCGGTTCGCTGCGCACCCGCGCCGACGTCGAGGCGCTCGACGACAGCGACCTGCGGAAGTCCAACCCCCGGTTCGTCGGCGAGAACTTCGAGCGCAACCTGCGGTTGGCCGACGAGGTGCGCGCGGTCGCCGACGAGGTGGGCGCGACGCCGGCCCAGGTCGCGCTGGCCTGGGTGCTGGCCAAGGGCTCGGACATCGTGCCGATCCCGGGCACCAAGCGCGTCAGCCGGGTCGAGGAGAACGTCGCCGCCGACGGCGTCGTCCTGAGCCCGGAGCAGATCGCGACGCTCGACGCGCTGCCGGTCGCCGAGGGCGGCCACCACACCGAGGCGCAGATGGCGATGATCGAGCGGTAGGCCTCAGACCAGCGGGTGGATGGCCTCGCGCAGGAGGTCGCGGAGCCAGCGCGAGGCCTGGTCGTCGTGGACGCGGCGGTGCCAGCGCATCTCGACGTCGGCCGTGGGCAGGTCGAACGGCACCTCGTGGAGGCGCAGCGGCACACCGCGGTCGGCCAGGTGGGCGGCGGTCACCTGCGGCACCAGGCAGATGAGGTCGTCCTCGAGGGCCATCAGCGCCCCGACGGCGTACGACGGGACGACCGCGGCGACGTGCCGGGACCGCCCGATCGCCTCCAGGGCGTCGTCGAGCGGGCCCCGGGCCAGGCCGCGTCGCGAGGCCGAGATGTGCGGGTGGCGGCACAGGTCGTCGACGGTGAGCCGGGGCGCCCGGCCCAGCTCGGAGCCGGCCGCCACGACCGCGACGAAGTGGTCGGTGAACAGCGTCGACGTGTGGATGTCGGGTGGTGGCGGGTCCGCGACCCCGACGTCGAGATCGAGGGAGCCGTCGCGGAGGAGGTCGGATTCCTTGGACTCCTGGCGGACGAACCGCAGGCGGACGCCGGGCGCCTGACCGGCGATCCGGCGGGTGAGGCGGGGAGCGAGGACCGGCGTCAGCCCGTCGTTGAGCCGGATCGAGAACGTGCGGTGCCAGGACGCGGGGTCGCTGTCGGCGGGGTCGGCTCGGAGGCCGTCGGCCGCGGCGAGCAGGGCCTTGACCGTGCTGGCCGAGCGCTGGGCGAACGGCGTGGGGACCAGGCCGCGGCCCGCGCGCACCAGGATCGGATCGTTCATCGCCCGCCGGAGTCGGCTCAGGGCGCGGCTGGTGGCCGGGGCGGAGAGGTGCAGGCGGGTCGCGGCCTCGGCCACGCTGCCCGTGTCCATCAGCGCGTCGAACACCCGGAGCAGGTTGAGGTCCATCGCCGTGTTCCTATTCGTGCGCCGGACGCAAGTACTCCCTATCAATGATGCACTGGAGGTTACGACGGGACGATTCGATACTCGTCTCATGAATCGAATCGTGAAACCGACCGCGTACGGGACGCCCGACGTCCTCGCGGTGATCGAGGGGCCCGAGCCCCGGGCGGCCGCGGACGGCGTGGTCGTGGCGGTCCGGGCCGCGGGCGTGAACCCGATCGACTGGAAGCTGTACAGCGGCGCCTTCCACGCCGTCGACGACGACCACAAGGACGCGGCCGGGCTGGCCGCCTCGATGCCGACGCTCGGGCTGGAGTGCGCGGGCGTGGTGACCGAGGTGGGGGCGGACGTGACCGGCGTGCGCGTTGGGGACGAGGTGATCGTGTATCCGGTGACCGGGGCCTACGCCGATTACGTCACGGCTCCGGCCACGTCGGTTGTTCCGAAGCCGGCCGGGCTCGGCTGGGCCGAGGCCGGGGCGTTGATGCTGACCGGGACCACCGCGGTGCACGCGTTGCGGGCCGCGGGGGTCGGGGCCGGGGACACGGTGCTGGTGCACGGCGGGTCGGGCGGGGTCGGTTTGATGGCCGTGCAGTTGGCCGGGGTGACGGTGGTCGCTACGGCGGCTGAGCGGAATCACGGGCTGTTGCGGGAGCTCGGGGCGATTCCGGTCGCCTACGGGCCTGGGCTGGCCGAGCGCGTGCGCGCGGCCGCGCCGCAGGGCGTGGACGCCGCGGTCGACTGCGCGGGGACCGACGAGGCGCTCGACGTCTCGCTGGAGCTGGTGGCCGATCAGGCCCGGATCGCGTCGATCACGGGGTCGCCGCGCCGGGCTGAGGCCGGGATCAAGCTGCTCGGTTACGGGCCGGGCCAGGACGCGGGTACGGCGGTCCGGGAGGCGGCGCGGGGTGAGCTCGTGGAGCGGGCCGGGGCGGGGGCGCTCCGGGTCGTGGTGGACATGACGTTTCCGCTGGCCGAGGCGGCGAAGGCGCACGAGGTGGGGATGGCCGGCCACGGCGCGGGCAAGCTGGTCCTGATCCCCTGATGCGCCTACCCCGGCTGGGCCAGTAGGGAGGAAAGCGAAGTACGGTGGGCGGGTGGCGTTGAAAGCTGACTTGACCAGCGCAGACCTCGAAGACATCCGGCAGACCGCCCTGGGCGCGGCCGACCCGCTCGGCCTGGCCGCCGACCTGGCCCACGCGGTGGAGAACGGGCGGCTGGCCGACCCGGACGACGCCGGTGAGGCGCTCGTGCTCGCGGCCGAGATCGCCGAGAGCCGGAACAAACTCGACGCCGGTCTGCGGTACGTCGAGCAGGCCCTGGACGCGTACGGCAAGAAGGACGACAGCGAGGTCGCGTCGGCCCGCGCGCTGCGGGCCCGGCTGCTGTTCCGGGCCGGTCGCGACGACGAGGCGATGGCCGAGATCGAGCCGCTGCGTCCGCTGCTCACCCAGTACGCCGACGCGGCCGCGTACGTCAGCGTGGCCCTGGCCGTCGGTGGGCGTACGCGGCTGGCCGAGGAGTGGCTGACCGAGGCGGTCGAGCAGACGCTCGCCGAGCGCGAAGGCCCGACTCCGACCAGCGCCGAGGACGCCGGCCTGCTGTTCTTCCTGCTGCAGCAGCGGCACCGGGTCCGACACACGATCGGCCTCAACCACGACCCGCACGACGTCCTGGCCGAGCGGCTGGAGACGAAGCTGGCCAACGCGAACGCCCGCGCCGCCGCCGAGTCGGCCGATGCCGACCTACTGTTCTTCCCGCAGGCCGAGTTCGAGAAGGTCGTCGCGCAGTGGCCGGGGTTGACCGAGGTCTACGGCGCCGACTGGGACGAGCACCGGGCGCGTCTGGAGCGCGAGCTGGTCCGGCTGGCCGGCACCGGTCGCACCGACCTGTCGCTGCGCCGCGGCGAGGCTGCGGGTTTGAGTTCGGATGACGCCAAGACCCGGGCGGAGTACGCGGGCAAGGTCACCGATCACATCCACTGGCCGCCGGAGCGGAATGCGCCGTGCTGGTGTGGTTCTGGGCTCAAGTACAAGAAGTGCTGCCTGCCGCGGTCGCGCGCCTGATTCGGTAGTGCTGCGGCTGGCGGTTTGTGACCTCCAGCGGGATCGGCCCGAGTCGGCTGCTCCCCGAGCCGTCGGGTGCGGCTCGGGGAGCAGCCGGGGCCGCCGGATGGCCCGGTGCACCGGCCAGCCGCTGTTTGTCCGGCTGATTCTCGTTCCGGTGGTGCTATCGGTCGCGCGGAAGGCGTGCGCGGTCTCCGTGGTCGTCAGATCGCCTACCGGGCGGGGGTACTGGGCGTCGCACTCGCGATGGTTCTGGGGCCTGCGCCTGCATCTGCTCTGCACCCCTGGCCGGCCTCCCGATCACCTGGGCGTTGGCCGGCGCGAAAACCGACGAATCCGACGTGTTGCTCGACCTCTTCGACACCGACCCCGGCCTGCCGCAACCGCGAACCACGACCCGGTCAGCACCTGCTCAAGCCGTTCCGGCACGTCATCGAATCGGTCAACCAGACCCCCTCAAAGACCAACTCGACCTCGAAGAACACGGCACGCGGACCATCACCGGACGCTGTGTCCGTTCCGTGCACGGCGTCCTCGGGCAGGGCGAAGGGACCGAACCAACGCGCCACGCATCGGCGGAGCATGATCGGCCGGCGATGGCCCGGGAAGCGATCTCGACCGCGGGCCCGATGGTGCTTTCGGTCGTGGCGTGCGCGGTCTCCGTGGTCGTCAGACCGCCGACCGCGGGGGATGAGCGCGACCTGGAAGCGCTGGGCGGAGCGGAGCCGGTCGGCCTTCTCGCGGTAGCCGAGGTCGAGATCAGCCCCCCCTCGCGGAACCCCCGACGAGTCGCCAGGTCCGGCTGGCGACGAACTGCGGCTCCCTGCACGGCGTCCTCGGGTAGGGCGAAGGCGGCGCACCAGCGCGCCGCGCATCGGCGAAGCACGATCGGCCGGATTTCGATCGGCTCGCCGGCCGAGGCCGTCGCTGGCCGCACCTGCCGGCGGCGCACGTACCGGTCGACCAAGCACGATCGCGGGCGCGACGAGCACTGCCGTGTCCGTGTCCATGGCTGTGCCCCGACATCTGAGCCGTCGGTGGGGCCGGAACAGCGCGCGCCGGCGAGCAGCGCGGGCGGCGCTGGGAGCGGCTCGGGTGGGCCAATCTGGCCCAGGTTGTTCCGGCTTCCCGCTGGCACGGTGTCTTCAGCAGCAGCACGTCGATATACTTCGAATTCGAAGCACATAGCAGAGGGGAAGGCCATGAAGGCGATGCGTTTCCACGAGTACGGCGGTTCCGACGTCCTGCGCCACGAGGACGTGGAGCTGCCCGTTCCCGGCGCCGGCCAGGTCCGGATCCGTGTCGCCGCGACGTCGTTCAACGGCGTCGACGCGAACATCCGCGGCGGTTTCATGCAGGGCCCGATCCCGGTCGAGCTGCCGCACACCCCGGGCATCGACGTCTCCGGCACGGTCGACGCGCTCGGCGATGGCGTCGACAACGTCGCCGTGGGTGAGCAGGTCATCGGGTTCCTGCCGATGGACAAGGACGGCGCCGCCGCGGAGTACGTGCTCGCCCCGGCCGAGATCCTGGCCGCCGCCCCGTCGAGCGTCCCGCTGGCCGACGCGGCCGCACTGCCCACCGTAGGCCTCACCGCCTACCAGGCGCTGTTCGACCACGCCCAGCTCGTCGCCGGCCAGCGCGTGCTGATCAACGGCGCCGGCGGGGCGGTCGGCAGCTACGCGGTGCAGCTGGCCAAGGCGGCCGGGGCGACCGTGATCGCGGTCGCCGGCCCGCGCAGCGCCGAGCGGGTCGAAGAGGCCGACCAGATCGTCGACCACAGCACCACCGACGTCGCCACGGCCGTGACCGAGCCGGTCGACGTCGTGCTCAACCTCGCGCCGATCGAGCCCGGTCAGCTGGCCGCACTGGTCGGCCTGATCCGCGACGGTGGCGTCCTCGTCAACACGACCGTCTGGATGCCCGCGCCCAGCGACGAGCAGCGTGGGGTCCGCGGTATCGACCTCTTCGTCCGCAGCGACGCCGCCCAGCTCGCCGAGCTGGCCGAGCGGATCGACGCCGGCTCGCTCCGCATCGACGTCGCCGACCGTCGCCGCCTCCAGGACCTGGCCGCCGTCCAGGACGAGGGCGCCGCCGGCCGCCTCCCGGGCAAGACGATCGTCGTTCCCTGAGGACTCAGGGCCGGGGGATCGGGGCCAGCCGGACCAGCTGGGTGACGTGGGCCGGCGTCAGCTCCTCGAGCGAGTGGGCGCCGAGCAGCTTCATCGTGCGGACGACCTGCTCGGTCAGGATCTGGATCGTCCGGTCGACGCCCTCCCGGCCCCCGGCCATCAGCCCGTACAGGTAGGCCCGCCCCACGAGCGTGAACTTCGCGCCCAGCGCGATGCAGGCCACGATGTCGGCCCCGTTCAAGATGCCCGTGTCGACGCTCACCTCGACGTCCTTGCCGACCTCGCGGACGACGTCGGGCAGCAGGTGGAACGGGATCGGCGCCCGGTCGAGCTGGCGGCCACCGTGGTTCGACAGCAGGATCCCGTCGACGCCGAAGTCGGCCAGCTTGCGGGCGTCGTCCAGCGTCTGGACGCCCTTGATCGCGAGCTTGCCCGGCCACATCTCCCGGATCACCTTGAGATCCTCGAAGCTGATCGTCGGGTCCATCGCCGCGTCGAGCAGCTCACCGACCGTGCCGCCGGTCGACGACAGCGAGGCGAACTCCAGCTTCGGCGTCGTCAGGAAGTCGTACCACCACCAGGGGCGCGGGATCGCGTTCGCGACCGTGCGCAGAGACAGCTGCGGCGGGATCGAGAAACCGTTGCGCTTGTCGCGCAGCCGCGCTCCGGCGATCGGGGTGTCGACGGTGAAGAACAGCGTGTCGAACCCGGCCTCGGCCGCCCGCTCGACCAGCGCGTACGAGATCTCGCGCTTGCGCATCACGTAGAGCTGGAACCAGTTGCGGCCGTGGGGGTTCGCCGCTTTCACGTCCTCGATCGACGTCGTCCCGAGCGTCGACAGGCAGAACGGGATGCCGGCCGCGCCGGCCGCGCCGGCGCCGGCGATCTCACCCTCGGTCTGCATGAGCCGGGTGAACCCGGTCGGGGCGATGCCGAACGGCAGCGCGGACGGGCCACCGAAGACCGTCGTGGACGTGTCGACGTTCGCGACGTCGGACAGGATCGACGGGTGGAACTCGACGTCGGCGAACGCCTGGCGGGCGCGGCGGAGCGAGAGCTCGGACTCGGCCGCGCCGTCGGTGTAGTCGAACGCGGCCCGGGGCGTGCGGCGGCGGGCGATCGTGCGGAGGTCTTCGATGGTGAGCGCCGCATCGAGCCGGCGCTTGCGCCCGTTGAGCTGCGGCTTCTTGAACTGCATCAGCTCGCGGAGCTCGGCTGGCTTCGGAACTTGGCGTCGGACCATCGGAACTCCTCAAAACGGGGGCCCGACCAGCATATTCAGACGGCCGGCGGTGGTGGCCCGCTGACCCGGTCCGCCGGCCTGGACCGTCATCGGGGATTCTCGACGCCATGACCAGCCCGATGGCCTCGCTGATCGACGCGTCCGTGCGGTACGACCTGGCCGAGAGCACGTGTCCGCCGCTGACCACCGACGAACTCGGCCCGCTGCCTGCGCTGTCGCTCGGGTACGGGACCACCCGGGGCCCCGAGTCGCTGCGGGCATTGATCGCGGCCGAGACCGGGGTGTCGGCCGATCAGGTGCTGGTCACGGCGGGGGCGCAGCAGGCGTTGTCGCTGGTGGCGTCCCTGCTGTCCCCCGGTGACGGGGTGGTGCTGCTGACCCCGTGTTTCCCGCCCGCGCGGTCGGTTCCGGAGGCGATCGGCGCGCGGGTCGACGTCGTGCCGCTCTCGTTCGACGACGGCTACCGGATGCCGCTCGACCGGGTGGCCTCGGCGCTGCGGCCGGACACCCGCCTGGTGTCGCTGGCCTCCCCGCAGAACCCGTCCGGCGTCCGGTTCACCGAGGAGGAACTCGGCGGCCTGCTCGCCGCGGTCTCCGACCGCGCCCCGGAAGCGGTGGTGCTGGTCGACGAGACGTACCGCTCTTCTTCTTATTCGGACGCTTCGCCGGCTCGATCCGCGGCCGGGCTCTCGCCGCGCGTGGTGACGTGCTCGTCGCTCTCGAAGGCGCACGGAGCACCCGGCCTGCGGACCGGCTGGCTGACGGCTCCCGACGCCGACCTGTACGTGCGCCTGCAGGAGGCGAAGTTCAGGTCGACGGTCGCGTCCTCGACCGTGGATTCGTTCCTGGCCGAGCAGGTGCTGCGCAGGCAGGCGTCGATCCTGGCGACGCGGGCGTCGCGGCTGCGTGCCGCACTCGACGTGGTGGTGAGGTGGGCGGCCGGGCAGCCGGTGGAGATCGTGGTGCCGGACGGCGGAGCGCTGTGTTGCCTGCGGATCGACCGGGTCGGCGAGTTCTATTCGCGGCTGACCGCGCTCGACACCCGGGTCGCGCCGGGCTCCTGGTTCGGCGACGACGACCGGGTGTTCCGGGTGGGCTTCGGACACCTGCCGATCGAGGACCTCGTCGAGGCCCTCGATCGGGTCGGTCTGGCGATCAGCAGCTGAGGTCCCGGCCGGGGAGGGTGCCGTGGGTGAGGAAGGCGACCGTGGCCCGGTCGGCGCACTTCGAGCCGACGCCGTAGACGTAGTGGCCACCGTTGTCGACCCCGACGAACCCGGCCCGGCGTCCGAGCGCATTCCTCAGGCCGATCGCGCCCTCCCACGGCGTCGCGTTGTCGCGCCGGTTCTGCAGGATCAGGACGTTGCGCGGGCCGTCGTCGTTGACCGTGACCGGCGCCTCGATCGGCTGGTCCGTCCAGAACGTGCACGGCCAGACGTTGGCCGGCATCCCGGCGGTGAGCGGGTAGGCGGCGCGGTCCGCTGCGGTCTTCCTCGCGTACTCGTCGAGGTCGGTCGGCCAGGGGGCGTCGCCGCAGGTGAGGGCCGCGAACATCGTCGACTGGTTGTCGGCCGGCACGCCGGGCGTCGGGGGCTGGTCGGCGAAGGCCTGGTGGAGGACGGCGTTGTCGGCGTCGGAGAGGGTGCCGTCGGCCAGATCGGCGGCGGCGCGCCAGAGCTGGACCAGCACCGGGAGGTTCTCGTTCCGCAGCAGCAGGCCGTAGGTGAGGTTGCGGACGGTCCGGCCGTCGACCTTGACCGGGGAGCCGGGAACGGCGGCGGGCGTGCGGTCGAGCCGGTCGACGAGCGCGAGGTAGGACTTCGTCACCTCGGGGACCGTCGAGCCGAGCCCCGCCTTCCGGGCGATCGCGACCTCGGCCGCGTCGGCGAATCGATCGGTCATTCCCTTACCCCAGAGAGCGACCTGCTCGGACCAGACTTTGGTCGGGTCGACGTTTCCTTCGAGAATCACCCGGTCGGTGTTCTTCTCGAAGAGGCTGGCGTAGACCGTGCCGAGGTAGGTGCCGTAGGACTGGCCCCAGTACGAGATCTTCTTCTCCCCGAGGGCCTGGCGAATTCGGTCGAGGTCCCGGGCCGTGTTCGCGGTCGTGAAGTATTTCAGGTTCTTTTGTTTTCCGCATTTGTCGGCGACCGTGCGGGCGTATTCGACGTTGCCCGCGGTCGAGCCGTCGACCGCCGGGTAGGGGAACAGGCCGAGCGGGTTCGGGTCGGGCAGACCGCAGCTCTGCGGGGTGCTGTGGCCGACGCCCCGCGGGTCGAATCCGACCAGGTCGTAGCGGTCGAGCACGTCGGCGGGGAGCGTGGACTTGATCTCGCTGGGCATGTCGAGGCCGGGAAGGGCCGGTCCACCAGGGTTGAGTAAAAGGACGCCCCGGCGCCGGTCCGGCTTCGCGGTGGAGATCTTCGAGATCGTGACCGTGATTTTCTGGGTGGGGTGCCGGTAGTCGAGCGGGACCTCGATCTCGGCGCATTGCTGGCCGGGATCGCGGGGCGGAGCACCCTGGGCCTGTGCCGGACAGGCTTTCCAGGCGAGCGTGCTTTTCGCCGCTGCGTCTTCGGAATCGCAGGCCGTGGCCAGTGCGGTGGTCGTGGCCGTGAGCGCGAGAATGGCGACTATTCGCTTCAACATTGGACTCTCCTCGTTTTCGGTGGGCCCAAGTCAATCGCCGGTGCGCCGGGCGCACGTCCCCCTGGATCGGACAGATTTTTCGGCCGTGTCCCCCGTGCGAGCTACTCGGAAAATGTCCGCCCGCGGGTGACTCGCGGACCCGGTCGGAATTCATAGCGTTCTGGGCGGACGGAGTTGCGAAAACCCAGGGAGCGATTGCGATGAAGCGGCTGATTCTTCTACTCGTCGGGTTCGGCGCCGTGATGGCGGTCGTCGGGAGCCTGACCAGCGCGCTGGCCGGTACCGGCGTCGGTTCGCTGGTGGTCGGCGTCGGTGGGGCGATCGGCGCGCTGTGGCTCTACCGGCGGGTGATCGGGCGGCTCGAGCAGCGTCCGGTGACCGAGGTGGCCTGGACCGGGCGGGGCCTGCTGACCGGGTCGCTGTTGGGGCTCGGGCTGTTCACGGTGACGTTCGCGCTGATCGCGATGTTCGGCGGGGTCGAGAGCCTCGGGTGGGGATCGTTCGTCGCGTTCCTGGCCGCGGTCGGGATCAACGTCGGGGCCGCGGTGACCGAGGAGATCGTGTTCCGGGCGGTGCTGTTCCGGATCGTGCAGGAGCGTTGGGGGACGCGGGTCGCGCTGGCCGTCTCGGCGGTGCTGTTCGGTCTGCTGCACTTGGTGAACAAGGGCGCGACGGTCTGGGGCGCGATCGCGATCGCCATCGAGGCCGGTCTGATGCTCGGGGCTGCGTACGCGCTGACCCGGAACCTGTGGTTCCCGATCGGGCTGCACTTCGGGTGGAACATGGCCGAGGGTGGGCTGTTCGGTACGACGGTGTCGGGTTCGACCAACCACGGTGGGCTGCTGCACTCGGTGTTGGACGGGCCGGCCGCGCTGACCGGTGGTTCGTTCGGGCCGGAGGCCAGCGTGTTCGCGATCCTGGCCTGTGGGATCCCGGCGGTGCTGTTTCTTCGGATCGCGCGCCGGCGCGCCCTTGCGCCCGCGTAGTGGTTGAGGACCGAGCCCCGGCGCGAGGTGCGCCGGGGCTCGTCGAGGTGGTGCGGGTTCAGGGCGCGCTCGGCGCCGCCTCCGGCGTGGTGGACGCCTCGGGCGAGGCGGCCTCGCTCGCGGACGCGGACGCGGAAACGGTCGCCGCCGCGGGTTCCGTGGAGGTGGCGGGGGCGGGAGCGCCCTGTGCGCCGCCGGAGGCGCCCTGCTCCGGGCCGTCGGGACGCGCTCCGGCGCCCATGTTGCCCATCGGGAACATGTGGGGGCCGCCCTCACGGCCGAAGACGATGAAGAAGCCGATCCACGAGAAGTCGTGGTGCTTGTCGTGCTGTGCTGCTGGCGTGGCGTTGTCGGGCCCGGGTGCGGGCGGTTCGGCGTAAGCGGCCGGGGCTCCGGCCGCCAGGGCTGCGATCGTGGCGCCCGCTGCAAGGGCACCGCGCAGGTACGTGGCTTTCACGAAAAACTCCGTTCCGAGAAGGCGATCTTCTGGACGCGGTTCGCGCACCACGAGCGTCTACCCCAAAAGGTGCAAAACACCCATCACGGCCGTACCCACAGCAAACTCTTAACGCGGTGGTCCCCAGGGTCAGTCGAGGCAGAACTCGTTGCCTTCCGGGTCGGCCATCACGATGTGGCCGGCGTCCAGCGGGGGTGCCGGCTCGTAGCGGGTCAGGCGCTTCGCGCCGAGCGCGACCAACCGATCGCACTCGGCCTCGAGCGCCGCCATCCGCTCGTCACCCCCGAGGCCGGTCGCCGCGCGCACGTCGAGGTGCACCCGGTTCTTGACGACCTTGTGTTCCGGCACCTGCTGGAAGAACACCCGCGGACGAGACCCCTCCGGGTCCTCGATCGCCGACCGCGAGTTCCGCTGCTCGACCGGCACCCCGATCCGGGCCAGGAACTCGTCCCACGCGGCCAGCGGATCGGCGCCCTCCGGGAGCACCACCCCGGGTGGACCGGGGATCGCGTACCCGAGGGCCTCGGCCCAGAACCGCGACTGCGCCGCCGGGTCGTGGGCGTCGAACGTGACCTGGAAATCGCGGGTCATGGGCGCGCTCCGTTCGTGTGCAGGTACAGGTCGCGCAGCAGGCTGACCTCGGACAGGTGATGGATCAGCTCGCGCTGGACGTGCAGGATCAGCGTGGCCATGGGCGAGTCCGGATACGGCTCCTTGTCTCCGACCGGTGCCGCCAGGCCGTCCTCGCCGAGCGACCGGACGCCGGCCAGCCAGACGTCGACCTGCTCGTCGAGCTGCTGCAGCGCGGTCGCCGCGCGACCGGCGAACTCCCAGGTCTCCCACGACGTGGCGGGCGCGCCGAAGTGCCACGTGTTCCGCATCGCGAGCACGCCGAAGATGACGTGGTTGAGCCGCCAGGCGATCGTCGTGAACGGGGCCGGCTCCGGCGGCGGGTACGT
Source organism: Cryptosporangium phraense (assembly GCF_006912135.1). Lineage (NCBI taxonomy): Bacteria > Bacillati > Actinomycetota > Actinomycetes > Cryptosporangiales > Cryptosporangiaceae > Cryptosporangium > Cryptosporangium phraense. The sequence continues at coordinate 153,381 of NZ_VIRS01000018.1, forward strand.
GAAGTCCATTGCGAAACTTCCGTCGCGATGAGGTCGGACCGTCCACGGGTTCGGTGCCGGTGACCAGAAGTATTCGTCGTCGGTCAGCCCGTGCAGCCGGGCCCGGACCTGCTGGTTCCACAGGTATTCCCACTGCTCGCGCAGGACGCGGTTCCATTCCATGGCGCCACTCTGGCATCCCAGGCGGACAGGATCCGTCCGCGATGCCTGCGATCGTGGAAACCATGGACACCACCGAGCGTGTGCTGGCGCTGCTCGGCCTGTTGCAGCAGCGGCAGGTCTGGAGCGGGCCCGAACTCGCCGAGCGGCTCGGGGTCACCTCCCGGACGGTCCGCCGGGACGTCGAGCGGTTGCGCACGCTCGGGTACCCGGTCCACGCCGGCCAGGGTGTCGGTGGCGGCTACCGGCTCGGCCCCGGCCAGGACCTGCCTCCGCTGCTGCTGGACGACGAGGAAGCGATCGCGACCGCGGTCTCGCTGCTGATCAGCGCCGGCTCCGGCGACGCCACGCTGCGGGCGCTGACCAAGCTCGACCGGGTGCTGCCGGCCCGGCTGCGCCGTGAGGTGCGGGCGCTCTCCGGCTCGGTCGAGTCGTTCGGCGGCGGCCGGGCGCGCATCGACCCGGACGTCCTGATGACGCTGGCCCGGGCCTGCCGGGACGAGGTCGAGGTGGGTTTCGACTACCCGTCCGCGGACGTGCTCCGCCGCCGGGTGGAGCCGTACCGGCTCGTCGCCTCCGACCGGCGGTGGTACCTGTTGGCCTACGACGTCGATCGGGACGGCTGGCGCAGCTTCCGCGTCGACCGGATGACCGACGTCGCCGCCCGGACCTGGCACTTCCGCCCCCGGCCGGCCCCGCCCGACGCGGCGGCGTTCGTCCAGGAGGGCGTGGCCAGCCGGGTCTACCCGCGCCAGGCCCGGTTCCTCGTGCACGCGCCGGCCGAGACCGTCCGCGCGCAGGTCTCGGCGTCGGCCGCGGTGGTCCGTCCGCATGCGAGCGGGGGGTGCGAGGTGGTCAGCGGGGGCGCCGACCTCGACTCGGTGTTGCTGCACGTGCTCCTGCTCGGCCACGACTTCGACGTGCTCGACCCGCCCGACCTGCGCGTCCGAGCCCGGGAGCTCGCCGAGAAGCTAAGGTCAGCCGCATCCGAGAGGTAGGCGAACGGTCACCCGGGTTCCGTGGGGCTCCCCGCCGTCGAGAGTCACCGTGCCTCCGTGCGCGGAGGTGAGCGTCCGCGCGAGGCTGAGCCCGAGCCCGGCCCCCGGGATCCCCGAGTGCTGGACGTCCGAGCCCCGGTAGAACGCGTCGAAGACGCGTTCGCGCTCGTCGACCGGGACGCCGAGGCCGCCGTCGGTGATCTCCAGGATCGCGACCGTGTGGTCGGTGCGCAGGCGGATCTCGATCCCCCCGCCGTCCGGGCTGAACTTGACCGCGTTCGAGAGCAGGTGATCGACGACCTGGCGCAGCCGGTGCCGGTCGCCCTGCAGCTCGGCCGTGTGCGCGTCGACCGTGACCTCGATGTTCGACGGTGACTCGAGCGCGCCCGCCGCGCCCTCGACGACCTCGGCGAAGTCGAGCCGCTCGGGCAGCAGGCTCAGCTCGCCGTTCTCGATCGTGCTCAGGTCCAGCAGGTACTCGATCAGCGCGCGGACCCGGGCGGTGTTGCGGGCGATCACCTCGAGCAGGGCCCGGTCGTCGTCCGGCCAGGTTTCCGCGCTCATCGCGAGCAGCTCGGCGTAGGTCGCGATCGCGGTGATCGGCGTGCGCAGCTCGTGGCCGACCAGGTCGACGTAGTTGTTCCGGCTGCGGTCGAGATCGCGGGTGAGGTCACGTTCCCGGCGGTGCGCGACGAAGTACCCGATCTGGGTGGCGACCGCGGTCGCGAGCGCGTCGACCAACGCGTCGTCGGTCTGGGGCTGGTCGTAGACGCAGGTCAGCACGCCCAACGGATCCGGCGTGCCCGGCAGCGGCACGGCCAGGATCGATCGGATGCCGAGGGCGGCCGCTCGCTCGTGCTCCGCGTCGAGCAGCCCGGCCAGGTGGTCGGGAGGCCGCTTCAGGTCCGGGATCCAGACCGGTTCCCCGGTCTGCCAGGCGGTCCCGGTGGTCCCGGTTCCGCGGACGATCCGGTCCGGCATCACGTCGGTCGGGAAGGCCGACGCCGTCCACTGTCCGGCCGGGAGGAGCGTGTCCGCGATCCCGTCGACCATCCACAGTCCGACGTGGGAGCAGCCGAGCGCTTCGGCGATCGTGGCCACCAGCGCCGGGCCGGCCGCCTCCAGCGTCGGCGCGTGCGCGAGCACCCGGGCGACCTGCAGCTCGCACCGGCTGACCTGCGCCGCTCTCCGTTCGGCGGTGACGTCCTGGATCGTCGCGACCGCACCGGCGTGGGAGCCGTCGGCGGCTCGGACCGGCCGGGCGTCGAGGTCGACGTATTTCGTCGGGCGGCCGGGGTTCATCAGCCGGACGTCGGCCAGGTGGGTGGGCCGGCCGTCGAGCGCGAGGCGCAGCGGGGTGTCGTCCGGATGGATGGCCGCACCCGACGGGTGCCTCAGCCGGTCCAGCAGGGCCGTCGTGGCGTCGTGGAGATCGCCGTCGGGCCAGCTCGCGGGCAGCTCGTGCAGTTCGCGCAGAGCGCGGTTGACGACGACGATCCGCCCGGTCGCATCGCAGGCGATGACGCCGGCCTGCATGCTGTCGAGGAGCGTCTCGGTGAACTGCATGGGCCCCGCGTACCCGACGATTTCGGGTTAAACCACCCGAGGTGGACGAAGTCTCGGCGTTTCGCGGGGTGCCCGCTCGTCCACCGCGGTGCGGCGGAGAAGCGCCCGGATGCGGGCCAGCACCTCGTTCAGGCTGAACGGTTTGGTGACGTAGTCGTCGGCGCCCAGCGTGAGCGCGGCGATCTTGTCGTCGGTGCCGTCGCGGGCGGTGAGCAGCAGTACCGGGATCCGGCTGCCGGTGGAGCGGAGCAGCCTCACTACTTCCAGGCCCTCGATGTCCGGCAGCATGATGTCGAGGAGCACCAGGTCGGGGCTGCGTTCGCTGATCGCGGCGACGGCTTCTCGGCCGGTGGAGGCGGTCTGGACGTCGAATCCGGCGTAGCACAGGCTCGTTTCGAGCAGCTCGACGATGTTCGGTTCGTCGTCGACGACCAGTAAGCGGGCCTCGGCCATCGGACTCCTTCGACGAACTGCTGGTCCTCTCGCCTTCGAGGTTCGCCGAGAATTGCGCCGGCAGCCGGAACCCGATCGATCTCCCACCCTCTTCCCAGCGTTCGCCCATGGTTTTCAGCCGAGCGTGAACCTGACGCCCCGTGAGGGGTCAGCGTCCGCGTCGGACCCTGCACCATTTCGACGTCGTCGGGGTTCTCCGGCCGACCGAACGGTCGGCCGGAGGCCACCGTCTCTACACGGCGGACGACGCCCGCCGGCTGTACCGGGTGCTCGTGCTGCGGTACCTCGGTTTGTCGTTGGCGGACGTCGCCCGGTCGCTGGACGCGGCCCCGGAGGAACTGGGGGTGATCATCCGGCGGCAGCGGGCCGCGATCGAGCGGGACCTGGCCTCGCTCCGCGACCAGCTCACCGGCCTCAACCAAGCACTACGCGACTCCCGCGACCCAGGGATCGACGAGTTGTTCGCGGCGATGGAGGCCATGATGAAATCGAGTTATTTCACACCCGAGCAGCTGGCGGCGGCCCGGGCGCGGCACGGCGAGGCGGATTTCGACGACTGGCAGGATCGCTGCCGTCGGTTGGTCGCGGCGCTGCGGCCGCACGTGGAGGCGGGAACCGACCCGGCCGACCCGGAGGTGCAGCGGCTGGCCGGGCGCTGGCGGGACGTCGTCGACGAGATGACCGCGGGCGGCCGCGGGATGCGCTCGGCGATGTATGCCCGGATGGACGGACAGGGCGCCGAGCGGGCCACCCGCGGTCTGGTCGACCCGGAGTCCTGGGCCTACCTCAAGCGCGCGTTCGCGGTCGGGTTCTAAGTTGCGGGCAGCTTGTCGAAGAAGCCGACGACGGTCTTGATGCGGCCCTCGGCGTCCAGCGTGACGACGTCGAAACCGATCGCCAGCGGCTCGGCGCCGGCCGGGCCGAGGCCCCAGCGGAACCGGGCGACGCCGTGGTGGGCGTCGACGGTGCCGACCGGGGTGAACACGAGCCCGTCGAACTGCTCGCGGACGCCGGCGATCGTCGCGTCGATCGCGTCCCGGCCCTGCACGTCGACGAGCGGATCGACGAGCGTGACGTCCTCGGCCCAGTCTTGGGCGAGCTTGGCCCGGCGGGCCTCCGGGTCGGCCTCGTTCCAGACGGCCAGGTAACGCTCGATCAGGTCGGACATGGCGGTGATCCCTTCGGGTCGGCAACACCGCTGATCGTTCGCCGCCGCCCGGCCGTCGGTCGATTCCCTCCGAGGTAATCGCGCCGGTACGACGGCCTGGCTAGCGTCGAGACTCGTGACTACGACGGAACCCGCGGTCGGGCAGCTGCTCCGGGAATGGCGGGAGCGGCGTCGGTTGAGCCAGCTCGAACTCTCGTCGCAAGCAGCGATCTCGACCCGGCACCTGAGCTTCGTCGAGACCGGCCGCTCGCGCCCGACCCCGGAGATGCTCATGAAGATCACCGAGCACCTGGACGTGCCGCTGCGCGAGCGCAATCAGATCCTGCTCGCCGGCGGCTACGCACCCCGCTACCCGCAGCACGGTCTCGACGAGCCCGAGCTGGCCAACGTCCGGGCCGCGCTGCGGGCGGTGCTCACCGGTCACGAGCCGCACCCGGCCGTGCTGATCAACCGCTGGTGGGAGCTGCTCGAGGCGAACGACGCGATCACGTTCCTGATGACCGACGTCGACCCGGCGCTGTTGGAGCCGCCGGTGAACGTCCTCCGGCTCTCGCTGCACCCGGACGGGCTCGCGCCGCGGATCGCCAACCTCGGCCAGTGGCGCGCGCACCTGCTCGGGCAGGTCCGCCGCCGGGCCGTGCAGACCGGCGACGCCAAGCTGGCCGCACTGCACGAGGAGCTGGTCGCCTACCCGGGCGGAACCGGCCCGGCCCTGGCCCCCACCGACGTCGTGCTCCCGCTGCGGTTGCGTCACGAGGGCGGCGAGCTCTCGTTCTTCTCGATCGCCGCGACCGTCGAGACCGCCGCCGACGTCACCGTGGACGAGCTGGTGATCGAGTCGTTCTTCCCGGCCGACGCCGGCACGGCCGAGCGTCTGCGTGAGCTGGTCGGAGGATGAGGGCCGCACCCGCCGAACCTCCACTTATCAGGAGGGCAATCGGTAGGCGAGGTTGACCGACACCAGGACGGCGGCGAGGGTGGCGACGACCGCCGGGAGGCCGGTGAATTCGGCGACGCCGCCGACCAGCGCGGGGCCCAGCAGGATGCCGCCGTAGGTGAACGTGGTGAAGCGGGCCATGGCCGGAGCCACCTCGTCGCCGGCGAGCGTTCCGACGGCGCTGAACGCCAGCGGCAGCGGAAACGCCATGCCCAGCCCCATCACGGTGAACGCGGCCACCGCGAACCACGGCCCCGGGGCCAGCGCGGACGCGCCGAAGCCGAGGGCGGCCAGCGCCAGACCGGCGCGGAAGATAGTCGGGGCCTGGACCCGGGTGGTGAGGCGGTCGCCGAGCAGGCGGGCCGCGGTCTGGGCGGCGGTGTACGCGGTGACCGCGAGCGTGGCGACGCCGAGCGTGGCGCCCTTGGCGTCCCGGACGAGCAGGACGCCCCACCCGAGGGCGGCGCCCTCGCACACCATCAGGACGGTGCCGGTCACGCCGAGGAGCACGAGCGGACGCGTCCACCGGGCCGGCTCCCTGGAATCCGGCAAACGCGGGGCAGCCCCGGGCGCGCGGAGCCCGCGGCCCAGCGCGAGACCCGCCACCAGCAGAGCCCCGCTGACCGAGACGACGAAGACGCCGGTGCCCAGGTCCAGGCGGGCCGCGCCCGCCGAGGCCAGCGACGCGGTGACCGTGCTGATGCTCCAGGCCGCATGGCAGCGGTTGAGCAGCGGGCCGGTTCGGCGCTCGACGGCGACCGCGTGAGCGTTCATCGCGGTGTCGGTGGTGCCGTGGACCGCGCCCAGGGCGGCCACCGCGACGGCCAGCGTGATGACGTTGCCGCTCAGTCCGGTGGCGGCCAGCAGCACCGGCAGGCCGGCCAGCGACACCCGGAGTACGGCCGCGGTGCCGAAGCGGCGGACGAGCCCGCCGACGCCCTGCATCGCGGCCAGTGCCGAGAGCGCGAAGACGACGCCGATCGCGCCGACCGTGGCGTCCCCCAGGCCGAGATCGTGTTTCAGGGCGGGCAGCCGGACGATGTACGTCGACATCGTCAGACCGTTGAGCAGGAAGACCGCGACCGCGGCCCGTCCGTCAGTGCGTTCGACCGTCGTGGCCGTCATCGACGCTCCTCGTCCGTAGGCGATCTACGGAGGCGACGATCGGCGGGACCACCTCCTCGACCGATCGGCGACGGCGGCTCAGGAAGCGTCGTTCGGCCTCGGTCGGGGCGAGGGCCAGCGCGCGGTCGTACTCGGCCGCGGCCTCGGCCGGACGGCCGAGCCGGCGGAGGAGGTCGGCGCGGGTGGCCGGCAGCAGGTAGTAGCCGGTCAGCGTCGGGTCGAGGGCGTCGAGCAGCGGGAGGGCCGCGGCCGGACCGTCGGCCATCGCGACGGCCACCGCGTGGTTCAGTGCGACGACCGGCGACGGGACGAGCGCCCCGAGCCGCTCGTAGAGCTGGACGATCCGGGGCCAGTCGGTGTCGGCAGCCGTGCGGGCCGTGCTGTGGCCGGCCGCGATCTCGGCCTGTAGCTGGTACGGCGACCCGGTACCGGTGAGCAGCGTGAGGCCCTCGGCGATCAGCGTCGTGTCCCACCGGGAGCGGTCCTGCTCCTCGAGGACGATCAGGTCGCCGTGCTCGTCGGCGCGGGCCCGCGCGCGGGAGTGCTGGAACAGCATCAGCGCGAGCAGACCGCGGACCTCGGTCTCGGTCGGCATCAGGTGCCGGAGCAGCCGGCCGAGCCGGATCGCCTCGTCGGCGAGCTGCTGGCGGCCGGAGTAGCCCTCGTTGAAGACGAGGTAGATCACCGCGAGGACGCCCGGCAGGCGCTCGCCGAGCAGCTCGGGCGGCGGGACCCGGTAGGGGATCGCCGCGTTCCGGATCTTGCGTTTCGCCCGGCTCAGGCGCTGGGCCATCGTGGACGATGAGACGAGCAGCGCGGCCGCGATCTGCTCGGTGCTCAGGCCGGCGATCGTGTGCAGGGTCAGGGCCACCCGGGCCTCCAGCGGGAGGGCCGGGTGGCAGCAGGTGAAGAGCAGTTGGAGCTCGTCGTTCGGGTCGTCGGTCTCGACGGCCAGCCGGCGCAGTTTCGTGGCGTGGTTGGCGTCGCGGCGGAGCCGGTCGAGCGCGCGGTTGCGGGCCGTCGTCGTGAGCCACGCTCCGGGGTTGCGGGGGACGCCCTCGGCCGGCCACCGGGAGAGGGCCCGCTCGAAGGCGTCCTGGACGCACTCCTCGGCGAGGTCCCAGTCGCCGGTGGTCCGGATCAGGGTGGCCAGGATCCGCCGTCGTTGTTCGGTGAAGGCGGTAGCCGCGGCTTCGTCCGGGGTCACGCTCCGGACCAGAACGGGCGGAGCTCCAGGGTGCCGAACGTGGCCGCCGGGTGCTTCGCGGCGACCTCGATCGCTTCGTCGAGGTCACGGCACTCGAGGATGTCGAAGCCGCCGATCTGTTCCTTGGTCTCCGCGAACGGACCGTCGGCGATGAGGACCTCGCCGTTACGAACGCGGACGGTGGTGGAGTCGGCGATCGGCTGCAGGCGGTTGCCGGTCTGCCGGATCCCGCGGGATTCCATTTCGGTGATCCACGGCTCGGGGTCGGCGTCCTCCTCGACGTGCTCGTCGACGCAGACCAGCATCAGGTATTTCATCGGGGCCTCCTTCGATTCGTTGACTGTGCGACGAACGGCGAGGGGCCGATTTCGACAGGCTCGGGCGGGCGAAACATCCGCCGTTCGACCGGGGTTCGCGGTAACGGATGTATTGATCTGGGTACTCCCGGGGACCAGGTGCACCGGAGTTCGGTACCTTGCCTCGAGGTGCGCGCGCGGGACGAGGGGACCCGCGCCGGTGCGTGATCCGACGCGAGAGGTGCTCATGAACGCAGCGCTACCGGTCAGGAGCTTACGGGCGACCGGAGGTACAGCGCTCGGGACGGACCTGCACCGGTGACGTATCGGCAGGGTTCGGTGGAGTCCGAGTGGTCGGAGGCTTCGCCCGAGCGGGAGTTCGTCCCGCCGGAGTTGCCCACTGCTGAGACGCCGGTGAGTTGGTGGGGCGATTCGGCCGACGATGTTCCGTCGGAGCGTCGTCCGAGCGTCGATTCGTATCGGACGCCCGCTCCGCGCCGGGACGTCGGCGGGTATCCGTCCGACGACGGATACCGTGGGCCGGCGCCCGCGCCTCGGCGGACGGCGGACGAGTACCCGCCGCCGCCGCGCCGGAGCGCCGAGTCGTACCGGGCGCCCGAGCCGCGGGACCATCCGGCGCCGGACGGCGGCCGGGAGGTCGAGGTCTACCGGGCGCCCGAGGGCGGCTACCGCGGCGCCGATCCGTCGAGTTCGGACCGGTACCGCGACGGGTACCGCGAGCGCGCGGCCGGGTCGCGCGGGCCGTCGGCGTTGGAGCGGGCCCGGGAGTGGGACGCGCAGCAGGCGGCCGAGCAGCGGCAGTACCGCGAGTCGATCGGTTACGCCGCCGACGAGGTCCCCCGCCAGACTCGCCGTGAAGCACCCCGCGAGGCCTACCGCGACGATCCCCGGCGCGGGAGCGACGAGGCCGGTCGGGATCCGTACCGGAACTGGGACGCGTACCGGGCCAGTGAGCCGGCCCGGCGGCCCAACCCGGATCCGGACCTGGCGTCCTATCCGGAGCTCCCGGCCCGCGGCTTACGGCGCGGCCGGCACTCGCAGGACGTCGCCGCCGACCAGACCGAGCACCTCCGGCCGGTCGATGCGACCGACGACCCGACGGCCCAGATGGCCCCGGTCCGCGACTACCGGCCCGCCCCTCCGAACGGCGCCTCGTCGATCGAGACGGCGCCCACCGTCGACACGACTCAGCTCGGCTGGTCGGCCGCGCCCCCGACCGGCGACGCGCGAACCGCCCCGATCGCCGCCGTGCACCCGGAGAACGGACCGCGGACCGCGACCGCGCCGCTCGGGTGGAGCGCGTCCGGCGGCGACGGGCCGCCTCGCCGGGGTGACTCGAACCCGGCCGACGCCGAGGTCCCGCCCGAGCCTCCGGCTCAGACCGGCCCCTTCTGGCAGCGCAAACACGTGCTGCTCCGGATCTCGGCCGTCGTCGTCCTGGTGCTGTGCGCGGCGATCGGCGTCGCGGTGACCGTCCTCCGGGACGGCGACCCGGACACCGTCCAAGTGCAGGACGACCTCCAGGCGGACGCTTCGTCCGACGCCAGGACGCCCGACGGGAACACCGGGACGCAGTCCGAGGGCCCGACCGCGGCCGAGCAGCTCGCGGAGCAGCAGCAGAAGATCGACACCGCGCAGTCGCGCGCGGCCGACAAGGCCTCGGCGGCCCAGAAGACCGCGGCCGAGACGGCCGAGCGGGCCGAGAAGGCCCGAGAGAAGCGGGCCGAGGCAGCCGAGGAGAGCGGGACGAGCGGCGCGCCGGTACCGACCGCGCCGGTCGACTGCAACACGTACTCCGGCAACAAGAACACCGGCTGCGCGCTGCTGTCCGAGTACGGCTTCGAGACGACGCAGATGACCTGCCTGGAGCAGCTCTGGAACAAGGAGAGCGGCTGGCGGGTCGACGCCGAGAACCCGGGCTCCGGTGCCTACGGGATCCCGCAGTCGTTGCCCGGCAACAAGATGGCGTCGGTCGCCGACGACTGGCGGACGAACGCGGCGACCCAGATCCGTTGGGGTCTCGGGTACATCAAAGACCGCTACGGCACCCCATGTGATGCATGGGCCAACTTTCAGAACAATGGGAACTATTAGGGACAGTTCACCGGTTGTTCACTGAGGACCACGAGCTCCGTTCCGGCCTGCCCGGAAGTGTCGGCGACTGATCAGCATCAGTCGCGAAGGAGCTCCCCTCATGACCGACGCAGTTTCTCGACGTAACGCCCTGCGCCTCGGCACGGCCGGTGCGCTGGGCATCGCTTTCGCCGGAAGCTTCGAGGCCATCGCCGGAAGCGGTGCCGCAGCGGCGCCGGTGGCCAAGAGCACGGGCTACGGCGCGCTCGTCGCCGACCCCAAGGGCCTGCTGGCGCTTCCGAAGGGCTTCAAGTACTCGATCGTCGCCGAGGCCGGTAAGACCACGCTCGAGTCCGGCCAGCCGACGCCGAGCGACGCCGACGGCACCGCCAGCTTCCCGAGCCACCAGGGCCTCACGCTGGTCAACAACCACGAGATCGGCGGCGACGAGCCCTACCGGGTCCCGGCCATCGAGGGCCTGGTCTACGACCCGGGCGCGGGCGGCGGCACGACGAACATCGACGTCGACCACCACGGCAAGCGGATCCGCGAGTACGTCAGCCTGGCCGGGACGCACAACAACTGCGCCGGCGGCAAGACCCCCTGGGGGACCTGGCTGACCTGCGAGGAGACCGAGCAGAAGGCGGTCGCGCCGTACACCAAGGACCACGGTTACGTGTTCGAGGTCGATCCGTTCGACCGGAATGCCAACAAGAACCCGGTCGCGCTGAAGTTCCTCGGCCGGTACGCGCACGAGGCGGTGGCGGTCGACCCGAACACGCACGCGATCTACCTGACCGAGGACGCCAACGAGCCGCACGGCCTGTTCTACCGCTGGACGCCGCCGCACGGCTTCCACGGCGGCAAGGGCGCGCTCAAGCGGCTCGCGCAGAAATCGGACACCGCCGGCACGCTCGAGGCGCTCAGCGCTTTTGACGGAAAGACGCACGTCACCGACCTCTCCCAGGCCACCAAGCCCGGCACCCGTTACAAGGTGAAGTGGGTCGACGTGCCGGACCGGCTGGCCAAGGACACCTCGGTCCGCAAGCAGTTCACGACCGACCAGGTGACGAACAGCCGCAAGCTCGAAGGTGCCTGGTGGGGGCACCACGGCGCGTACTTCGTTGCCAGTTACGCCCGGAAGACCGACGGGAGCGTCGCCGAGCACGACGGCCAGGTCTGGTTCTACGACCCGAAGTCGCAGACGATCACGCTCGAGACGATCTTCGGCGTCAACCCGAACCCGGACGTGGACGGCGCGTTCGACGGGCCGGACAACATCACGGTCTCGCCCTACGGTGGCGTGATCGTCGCCGAGGACGGGGAGGGCGTGCAGCACCTCGTCGGCGTCACCGACAAGGGTGCGTCGTACGCGCTGGCCCGGAACGACTTCAACGACAGCGAGTTCACCGGGCCGAACTTCAGCGCCGACGGCTCGATCCTGTTCGCGAACATCCAGACCCCGGGATTCGTGCTCGCGATCACCGGGCCCTGGCACCGCGTCCACTGAGCTTCACCCGGGTGGGCCGCCGACGGCGGCCCACTCCGGGTCATCCGCGGTGGGTGGCGCGGTAGGCCTCGGCGCCGGCCTTCCAGCGTTCGGCCTCCTCGGCGAAGTCCGGGACGTTCCCCAGGTCCGGGCCGCCGGCCGCGAAGTGCTCGACGATCGCCGCGTTGGCGCCGGCCGCGATCGGCCCGGACCGTTCCCACATCCGCGTCTCGTAGCGGGCCACGGATCCGCCGGACGCGATCTCCCGGGCCAGTTCGGCCGCGTCGAGCATCGCGAGGTTGACGCCCTCGCCGCCGAACGGCGACATCAGGTGGGCCGCGTCGCCGAGCAGCGTGACGCCGTCGTGGTGCGGCCAGGTCAGCGGCGCGGGCAGCGCGAAGATCGGCCGGTTCACCAGGTCGCCGTCGCTGTCGGTGATGACCCGGCGGAGCCCGGGCGCGAAGTCCTGGAAGTAGCCGAGCAGCACCTCGGGGGCGGCCTGGACGCCGTTGGCGTCCACGTCCAGCCGGTTCAGCGGCGTGCGGACCCCGAGGTAGCCCCGGACCCGGCCGCCGCTGTTGCGCTGCAGGATGATGCTGCGCCCGTCGCCGTTGGCCCACAGGTGACCGTCGCCGACCAGGTCGGCGATCTCCGGATGGCGCTCGTCGACGTCGTCGAACCGCACCTCGACGAAGCTCACGCCGGTGTACTGCGGCACCGCGTCGGTCAGGATCGGGCGGACGCGCGACCAGGCGCCGTCCGCGCCGATCACCAGGTCGGTGGTGACCGTCCGCCCGTCGGCGAACGTGAGCCGGCCCGGCTCGGCCGACACGACCTTGGCTCCCCACTCGATGGTGCCGGGCTCGAGCGACGCGGCCAGCATCTCCCGGAGCTGTTTGCGGTCGATCTCCGGAGCAGCGTCCTCGTCCGCGTCGACGACGTGCTCGACCAGCACCGCGCCGGACGGGTCGACCAGCCGCTTGGACTGGCCCTCGGGCCGGGCCAGCGCCGCGAACTCGGCGGTGAGGCGGGCGTCCTCCAGTGCGATCTGGCCGGTGTCGGCGTGCAGGTCGAGGGTTCCGCCCTGGTCGCGGGCGGTCAGCGAGGCGTCGGCGTCGTAGACGGTGACCGGGATCCCGGCCAGTTGGAGGACGCGAGCGCAGGTGAGCCCGCCGGGGCCGGCTCCGACGATAGAAATCTTCATGGGCCTCTCCTTACCGATCGTTCGGTCAGCTACTTCTAGAGTGCTGGCTGAACGATCGTTCGTCAAGTAAGGTCGGAACATGAAGAGATCGGGGAGTGAGACCCGGGCCGAGATCCTGCGCATCGCGCTGGATCTGTTCACCCGGCAGGGCTACGAGGGCACCTCGATCCGGGACATCGCCGAGGCACTCGGCACCACGAAGTCGTCGCTCTACTACCACTTCGCCAACAAGGAAGCGATCGTCCAGGAGCTGGTCACCCAGCGCCGGTCGGAGATGGACGCGGTGCTGGCCTGGGTCGACGAGCACGCGGGGGAGCCCGAGCTGCTGCGGGGTGCGGCCCTGCGGTGGGTCGATTCGACCACCCCGCAGCGCATCCAGGCGCTGCGCTTCGCGCACGCGAACCGGCCGGTGATGGCCCGGTTGACCGCCGCGACGGGCGCGCCCCGATCCTGGTTCGACGAGGTCGTCGGCCGGATCCTCCCGGCCGACGCGCCGATGCCCGACCGTCTGCGCGCCCGGATGGCGTTCGACACGGTCAGCGCCGCGCTCTTCGCCGCGCACGATACGGACGCCACCGAGGCCGACGTCCTGACCGCCGCCCGAGCCGCCACCATCGCGCTGACCACTTAGGCGCCGGAGCCGCCGTCGACCTTCAGGATCGCTCCGGTCACGAACGACGCTCGGTCGCTGAGCAGCCAGGCCGCCGCCTCGGCGATCTCGGACGGCTGGGCGCCCCGGCGTAGCGGGGTCGCGGCCACCAGACGTTCCTGCAGGCCGGGCTCCTCGTCGCCCCACTTGCGGATCATCTCGGTGAGCGTGTTGCCGGGCGCGATCCCGTTCACCCGCACCCCCTCCGGGCCCCAGTTCACCGCGGCCGACTCGGTCAGGCTGTTCACCGCCCGCTTCATCGCCCCGTAGGCCGGCAGCACCGGGTTGGCCCGCCAGCCGCCGACGCTCGAGTTGTTGACGATCGCGGTGACGCCGGCCGCCTTCTCGGCCACCATCGCCAGCCACTGCCCGCGCAAGTTCACCTGGTACAGCCGGTCGAAGTCGTCGACCGGCACCTGGTCCACCGGCGCCGGCGACGCGTTCACCGCCCCGTTGTTGAACGCGACGTCCAGCCGGCCGTAGAGGGCGACGGCCCGGGAGACGGCCGAACGGATCGAATCAGCGTCGGCCAGATCGCAGACGACGTAGTCCGCGACCCCGCCGGCCGCCCGCACGTCGGCCGTGACCTCGACCAGCTCGGCCTCGGTGCGCGCCGCGAGCAGCACGCTCGCACCTTCTCGGGCGAACAGCCGGGCGGCCGCGGCCCCGATTCCTCGTCCGGCGCCGGTGATGAAAGCAACTTTGTTCTCCAGCAACATGCCTGGAACCGTCCGCCGGGCCGAACCGGCTAGCCAGGCACCGCCGATACCTGGCTAGCGAGCCGAACCGCGCGCACGATGAGACCGTGGACCGGAGACAACTCGGCGACTTCCTGCGCACCCGGCGCGAGCGGATCACCCCCGCCGACGTCGGCCTGCCCGCGGGCCGTCGCCGGCGCACGCCCGGCCTGCGCCGCGAAGAGGTCGCCCACCTCGCGTTCATCTCGACCGAGTACTACACCCGCCTCGAGCAGGCCCGTGGCCCGCACCCGTCGCTCGAGGTGCTGGCCGGGCTGGCTCGCGCACTGCGCCTGTCCGACGCCGAGCGCGACCACCTGCACGAGCTGGCCGGTGCCCCCATCGCCCCGGCTCCCGGCCCGCCGCGGGACGTCCGCCCGAGCATCCACGACCTGATCCGCCGGCTCCCGCTCTCGGCCGCGTTCGTGACCAGCGCGATGTTCGACGTCCTGGCCTGGAACGATCTCGCGGCCGCGCTGATGGAGGACTTCTCCGCCGTCCCGAGAAAAGACCGCAACCTGATGCGGCGGGCCTTCCTCGGCTCCCGGAACCTCTACGGCGTCTCCGACCGCGAGCACTTCGCCCGCTCCTCGACCCAGCGTCTGCGCCGTACGGCCGGCCGCTACCCCGACGATCCGGACGTCCGGGCGCTGATCAGCGATCTGCTGGCCAGCGAGCGGTTCGCCGAGCTCTGGGCCTCCCACGACGTCGATCGGGAACCGACGCTGCGGAAGACGTTCGAGCACCCGCTCGTCGGGCCGGTCACCGTCAACTGCGACGCGCTCGACCTCGCCGACCAGGACCAGCAGGTCGTCATCTACACCGCCGACCCCGGTTCACGGTCCGAGGAGGCGCTGCGCCTCCTGTCGGTCGTCGGCACCCAGCGCATGAACGTGACGCACTGAACTAGCCTCCGGCGTTTTTTGGAGGATCCCTACAACGCGAGCGCCGCACCATGCGCGATGCGATCCATTGGTGTGCCCTCCTGAATCCAGCAAGGTAGATAGAGCAGGCTAATTCAGGGGAGGCTCGGTCCGGGTGTTCAGTCGTGTGGCCATCGTCAACCGCGGAGAGGCCGCGATGCGGCTCATCCACGCCGTCCGGGATCTCTCCGCAGAGACCGGCGAGCGGATCGAGGTGGTCGCTCTCTACACCGATGCCGACCGATCCGCAACCTTCGTCCGCGAGGCCGACCTGAGCTACTCGCTCGGCCCGGCGTCCAAGCGGCCGTACCTGGACCACGCGGTGCTCGAACGCGCGCTGGTCGAGACGAAGGCCGACGCGGCCTGGGTCGGCTGGGGCTTCGTCGCCGAGGACCCGGCGTTCGCCGAGCTCTGCGAGCGGATCGGCGTCACGTTCATCGGGCCCAGCGCCGACGCGATGCGTCGGCTCGGCGACAAGATCGGCGCCAAGCTGATCGCCGAGGAGGTCGGCGTCCCGGTCGCGCCGTGGAGCCGCGGCGAGGTCGCGACGCTCGAGGACGCGCTGCGGGCCGGCGCCGAGATCGGCTACCCGCTCATGCTCAAGGCGACGGCGGGCGGCGGCGGCCGCGGCATCCGCCGCGTCGACAACGCCGACGACCTGGCCGACGCCTACGAGCGAACCAGCCAGGAGGCGCTGCGGGCGTTCGGCTCGGGCATCGTCTTCCTGGAGCGTCTGGTCACTGGCGCCCGGCACGTCGAAGTGCAGGTCATCGCCGACGGCCAGGGAACGGCCTGGGCGCTCGGCGTCCGGGACTGCTCGGTGCAGCGTCGGAACCAGAAGATCATCGAGGAGTCGTCCTCCGCCGTGCTCGAAGCGGCCCAGGTGGACGACCTCAAGAAGTCCGCCGAGCGGCTGGCGGTCAAGGTCGGCTACCGCGGGGCCTGCACGGTCGAGTTCCTGTACCACCCGGGCGAGAAGCTGTTCGCGTTCCTCGAGGTCAACACCCGCCTCCAGGTCGAGCACCCGATCACCGAGCTCACCACCGGCACCGATCTGGTCGCGCTGCAGCTGCACGTGGCCGGCGGCGGCAAGCTGGAAGGCCCGCAGCCGTCCGAGTCCGGCCACGCCGTCGAGGCCCGGCTCAACGCCGAGGACCCCGATCGCGACTTCGCGCCCGCCCCCGGCCGCATCGCCCGGCTCGTGCTCCCGGCCGGGCCCGGCGTCCGGGTCGACACCGGGGTCAGCGAGGGCGACACGATCCCGGCCGACTTCGACTCGATGATCGCGAAGATCATCGCCTACGGCCGCGACCGCGAGCACGCGCTCGGCCGGCTGCGCCGCGCGATGGCCGAGACGGTCGTGATCATCGAGGGCGGCGCCACCAACAAGAGCTTCGTCCTCGACCTGCTCGACCAGCCCGAGGTCATCGACGCCAGCGCCGACACGGGCTGGATCGACCGGGTCCGGGCCGAGGGCCGGCTGGTCAACCACCGGCATTCGGCGATCGCGCTGGCCGCCGCCGCGATCGAGGCCTACCAGGACGAGGAGGAGATCAGCCGCAACCGGCTGCTCGCTACCGCGCACGGCGGGCGTCCGCAGGTGCAGCACGAGCCCGGACGTCCGCTCGATCTGAAGCTGCGTGGTGTCGGCTACCGGGTCGCGGTCACCCGCACCGGCCCACAGCGTTTCCGGGTCGCGTTCCCGGGCGTGGCCACGGCCGACGTCGAGATCGACCGCTTCGATCAGCACACCGGCCAGATCGTCGTCAACGGACACCGGTTCCGGCTGGTGTCGGCGACCCACGGCCCGATCCACCTGGTGGAGGTCGACGGAGTCGCCCACCGGATCAGCCGGGACGAGGGCGGTGTCGTCCGGTCGCCGGCTCCGGCGCTGGTCGTCGCCACCCCGCTGGGGGTCGGGGACGAGGTCGAGGCCGGCGCGCCCATCCTCGTCCTCGAGAGCATGAAGATGGAGACCGTGCTGCGCGCGCCGTTCCGCGCGCGCGTCCGCGAGTGCGCGGTCTCGGTCGGCAGTCAGGTCGAGACCGGCGCAGCGCTGCTGCGCCTGGAGCCGTTGCCCGAGGACGGCGGCACCGAGACGGCGGAGGCGGAGTCCGACGCGGCGGTCGAGCTGGAGCTGCCCAACGGTCACGACGAGCCGGCCGCGGCCGAGCGGGTCACCCGTGGGCTGCAGGACCTGCGCAGCCTGCTGCTCGGTTTCGACGCCGACCCGCACGACTCCAAGCGCGTGCTGGCCGACTACCTGAGTGCCCGCGCCGAGCTGGGCGAGCGGCCGGTCCAGGGCGAGCTCGACCTGCTCACGGTGTTCGCCGACCTCTCCGAGCTGACCCGCAACCGGCCCAGCGGCGAGACCGACGTCGAGCCGGGCAGCCCGGTGCACAGCCCGCGCGAGTACTTCTACAGCTACCTGCAGAGCCTCGACGTCGAGCGGGCCGGGGTGCCGGAGCGGTTCCAAGCCAAGCTCACCACGGTCCTGGCCCACTACGGCGTCACCGACCTCGACCGCAGCCCGGCGCTGGAGGCCGCGGTCTTCCGGATCACGCTGGCCCAGCAGCGGATGACCGCCGACGTGGCGATCGTGTCCGAGCTGCTGCGTCAGTGGCTGGCCGGTCTGCCGCCGATGGGCGCGCTGCGCGAGCCCGCCGGGCTCGTCCTCGAGCACCTCATCCAGGCCACCCAGGTCCGGTTCCCGACCGTCTCCGACCTGGCCCGCGGTGTCGTCTTCCGCTGGTTCGCCCAGCCGCTGCTGCGTCGCAATCGGGCCGAGGTCTATGCGGCCGTCCGCGACGACCTCCGCTACCTCGATCACCATCCGGACGCTCCGGACCGTGCCGAGCGCATCCAGGCGCTGGTCGCCAGCGCCGAGCCGCTCGTCCGGCTGATCGGGCAGCGGATCGGCCGTCCGGGCCGGGACCACGCGCCGCTGCTCGAGGTGTTCTGCCGTCGCTACTACGGCAACCGTGCGCTGTCCGACATCGTGGAGCAGGAGGCCGGCGGCTGCCGGTTCGTCGTCGCCACGCACACCACGCCGGAGCGGGTCACCAAGCTGGTGACGACCGCCGTCGACATCTCCGCGCTGCCGGACGCGATCAGCGCGGTCGGCGCCCTCGCCGACGGAGTGCCCGACCGGGGGCTCGTCGCCGACCTGTACCTGACCTGGGACGAGCAGCCGGACGCGGACGAGATGGCGGTGCGGCTCGGGGCCCGGATCGCTGAGCATCCGCTGCCCGCCGCGGTGCGGCGGATCACGATCACCGTGGCCGGGGTCAGCGGCGCGGCGATGCACCACCACTACACGTTCCGCACCGACCGTCAGGGCGGCTTCGACGAGGACCGGCTGATCCGCGGGCTGCACCCGCAGATCGCCCGGCGTCTGCAACTGCAGCGGTGGGCCGCGTTCGGCCTCACCCGCCTGCCGTCGGCGGACGAGGAGATCTACCTGTTCAAGGCCGTCGCGCACAGCAACCCGGCGGACGAGCGGCTGATCGCGTTCGGCCAGGTCCGCGACCTGACGCCCCTGCGTGAGGCGGACGGACGGCTGGTCGCGCTGCCCGCGCTGGAGGACGCGATCAACGCCAGCCTGGACGCGATCCGCGGTATCCAGGCCCAGCGTCGCGAGAACCAGCGGTTCGACACGAACCGGATCATGATGTACGTCTGGCCGCCGACCGAGCTGACCAACGAGGAGATCGAGGCGCTGGTCCAGCGGGTCCTGCCGGCCACCGCCGGAGCGGGTCTGGAAGAGGTCCAGTTCATCGGCCGCGCGCCGACGCCCACCGGCGACCTGGCCGAGGTGTCGGTGCGGATCGGCTTCGACCCGGGGCGGGGCGTGCGGCTGGACGTCGGCGAACCGTCGGACGAGCCGTTCCAGCCGCTGGACGACTACCGGCAGAAGGTGCTGCGGGCGGCCCGGCGCGGAACCGTGTACCCGTACGAGCTGACCGGCCTGCTGGGATCGTTCGTCGAGCACGACCTGGACGAGACCGGCGCGCTCGTGCCGGTGTCCCGTCCGAAGGGCGAGAACAAGGCCGGGATCGTCGCCGGCGTCGTGAAGACGACGACGGCTCGCCACCCCGAGGGCATCACCCGGGTCGTGCTGCTCGGCGACCCGACCAAGGCGCTCGGCGCGCTGGCCGAGCCGGAGTGCTCGCGGGTGATCGCCGCGCTCGACCTGGCTGAACGCCTGCAGGTTCCGCTGGAGTGGTTCGCGCTCTCGGCGGGCGCGAAGATCTCGATGTCGTCGGGCGTCGAGAACATGGACTGGGTGGCGGCCGCTCTGAAGCGGATCGTCGAGTTCACCCAGGCCGGCGGCGAGATCAACATCGTCGTCGCGGGCATCACGGTCGGCGCGCAGCCGTACTGGAACGCCGAGGCGACGATGCTCATGCACACCAAGGGCATCCTGGTGATGACGCCGGACTCGGCCATGGTGCTCACCGGCAAGCAGTCGCTGGACTTCTCCGGCGGGGTCTCGGCCGAAGACAACTTCGGCATCGGC
Source organism: Cryptosporangium phraense (assembly GCF_006912135.1). Classification (NCBI taxonomy): domain Bacteria; kingdom Bacillati; phylum Actinomycetota; class Actinomycetes; order Cryptosporangiales; family Cryptosporangiaceae; genus Cryptosporangium; species Cryptosporangium phraense. The sequence continues at coordinate 172,905 of NZ_VIRS01000018.1, forward strand.
GGGTACGACCGGGTCATGGGCCCGAACGGTCAGGCGCAGTACTGGGCGCCGAATCTGCCGGCTGCTCGCGACGTCCTCATGAAGCACTACGACCACACGTACGTGGTGCCGGGTGAGGCCGCACCCCGACGCGCGTCGACCGTCGACCCGGCCGACCGGGACGTGTCCGACTTCCCGCACGCGATCGTCGGCAGTGACTTCCGGACGGTGGGCGAGATCTTCTCGTCGTCGTTGAACCCGGATCGGAAGAAGGCGTTCGACATCCGGACGGTCATGCGGGCGCTGTCCGATCAGGACCATCCGGTGCTGGAGCGGTGGGCCGGGATGGCCGACGCGGAGACGTCGGCGGTGCAGGACGTGCACATCGGCGGACGGCCGGTGTGCCTGATCGGGATCGAGTCGCGGTCGGTGCCCCGGCGCGGGTTCCCGCCCACCGACGGCCCCGACACCTACACGGCCGGGACGCTGTTCCCGCGGTCGTCGAAGAAGACCGCGCGGGCGATCAACGCGGCCTCGGGCAACCGGCCGCTGGTCGTGCTGGCGAACCTGTCGGGCTTCGACGGGTCACCCGAGTCGATGCGCAAGCTGCAGCTGGAGTACGGCGCCGAGATCGGGCGGGCGATCGTCAACTTCCGCGGGCCGATCGTGTTCTGCGTGATCTCGCGGTACCACGGCGGGGCGTTCGTCGTGTTCTCGAAGGCGCTGAACCCGAACATGACCGTGCTGGCGCTGGAGGGCTCGTTCGCGTCGGTGCTCGGTGGGGCTCCGGCCGCGGCCGTGGTGTTCTCGTCCGAGGTGAACAACCGGACGGCGACCGACCCGCGGGTGACCGAGCTGCAGTCGCAGCTGCCGACCGTGAGCGGCGCCGATCGGGCCGCGCTGACCGCGCGGCTCGCGGACGTGCGGTCGGCGGTGCGGGCCGAGAAGCTCGGTGAGGTCGCGGCCGAGTTCGACCGCGTGCACAGCATTCAGCGGGCGGTGGAGGTGGGGTCGGTCGACGCGATCATCAGCGCCGCGGAGCTGCGTCCGAAGATCATCGAGGCGATCGAGGCGGGGATCGCAGCCAGTCTCGAATCGTCGCGTTGAACCGGTCGGGGGCCTCGACGTTCCAGGCGTGGCCGACGCCGGGGACGATTCGGCCGGTCGCGCCCGGGATCTGGGTCACCGAGCGGCGGATGATCGGGGACTCCCGGCCGCCGGCCAGCACGAGCGTCGGCGCCGGGGCGGCGGTCGGCGGGGCGCCGGCGGACGGTCGGCGGCCGGCGGACGGGCGGTAGCGGGAGACTTCCTGGGCGGCGCGGAGGTAGGTGCCGGGGCGGAGCGCGCGGATGGCCTCGGCGTGCGCGGCCCGGGCGTCTTCCGGCAGGCCGAGACGGCGGGCCTGCGCGTCGACGAGCCGGGCGCTCCGTAGCTGGGCGGTCGTCAGCCGGACGCCGGCGCGCAGGAACCAGCGGTGGGGCCACGGCTCGGCGGTCACCCCGCTGACGACGGCGCGCTCCACGACGTCGGACGGGAGCTCGAGGGCGACGTAGCCGCCGAGGGAGAGCCCGACGACGGCGGCGCGGCCCGCGGTCGAGCGGATCACGTCCGCGACCCGGGCCGCGGTGTCCGACAGCGACACCCACGGGACGCCGTTGCTGAGCCCGTGGCCGGGCAGGTCCACGACCAGGCAGTAGCGGTCGGGGAACGCCGGGAGCTGGCGCCACCACATCCACCCGGCGGTGGCGATGCCGTGCAGGAACACCAGCGCCGGGGCGGCCGGATCGCCAGTCCGTTCCACGTGGAGCAACACCCGGCCAGGGTGGCACGCGCGCCTCTAGGATGCCGACCGTGAGGATCACCCACGTCGGTGGGCCGACGGTTCTGTTCGAGGTGGCGGGCCGCCGGATCCTGACCGACCCGACGTTCGACCCGCCCGGCCGTCGGTACAACTTCGGTCTCGGGACCGCGTCCCGGAAGGTGGCGGGTCCGGCCCTGTCGGCCGACGCCGTCGGCCCGGTCGACGTCGTGCTGCTCAGCCACGACCACCACGCCGACAATCTGGACGACGCCGGGCGCGCCGTTCTCCCGTCGGCCGGCACCGTGGTGACGACGACGAGCGGGGCCCGGCGGCTGGGTCTGCCGAACGCCCGGGGGCTGGCGCCGTGGGAGTCGACGGTGCTCTCCTCGCTGGGAGTGCCCGACCTGACGATCACCGCGACGCCGTGCCGGCACGGTCCGCCGCTGTCGCACCCGATCGTGGGGGACGTGGTGGGGTTCGCGCTGTCCTGGGAGGGCGCGGGCACGCTGTGGATGACCGGCGACACCGTGCTGTACGACGCGGTGCGCGAGGTGCCGAAGCGGATCGACGTCGACACGATGTTGTTGCACCTGGGCAGCGTGCAGTTCGGGTTGACCGGTCCGGTGCGGTACTCGATGAACGCGCGCGAGGGTGCGGAGTTGATCGAGCTGGCCGGGCCGAGGGTGGTGGTGCCGGTGCACTACGAGGGGTGGAGCCACTTCCACGAACCGGAGTCCGAGGCCCGTTCGGTTCTCGGTGGTGGGCAGGTGCACTGGCTCGAACGCGGGGTAAGTACCGAGGTATGACCTCAGCACTGGAACTGCACGGGACGCCGCACGTCGACCGGTACCTGGAGACGAACGGCGAGGACGGTTACCACTGGCGGAACGGGACGACGATCCTGTTGCTGTTCACGAAGGGGCGGAAGTCGGGTGAGCAGCGGACGCATGCGCTGATCTTCCGGCCGTGGGGGGACGGGTCTTATCTGGTGGTCGCGTCCAAGGGTGGGAACGATGTGGCGCCGGCCTGGTTCCTGAATCTGGAGGCCGATCCGGCGGTCGAGGTGCAGGTGAAGGGGGATCGGTTCGCGGCGCGGGCTCGGGTGGCTACGCCGGAGGAGAAGCCGGGGATGTGGGCGGAGATGGTTTCGGCTTGGCCGGATTATGACGAGTACCAGAAGAAGACGAGTCGCGAGATTCCGGTAGTGGTGCTGGAGCGCGTTTAGGTTTTTGGTAGTGGTCCGCGGGGCCGGGGTGCGAGCTACCAAGCTGACGCTGGTTGCGTCGGCCGCCTCGGCCGCGGCGGGGCGGTCGCCACCGCATTGGGGCTCTTGCCCGTGAACACCTCGAGCGGCTAGCTGTCCGCATGGACCGGCCGCCTGGGGCATCGAGCGTCGGCGCGCCGAACGGCAGGATCCGCGCGTCCGGCGCCCCCGCCGCGGCGGGGCATGGTCTATTGCATTGGCGTTTTTCTCCGGCCGGTACCGCATACGGGCTCTGGCTCGCGAGCTAGGGCTCGGCGCGTACGGCGCGCTCAGCCACCGCCGGGCCGGCGCGTTGGGTAGGGCGCCTCGATCGACAGGTCGACCCGCCGGGGCCGCAGCGCCGACTCCAACACGTCCACGCGGTTCGCCGGAGGAACGCGGCCTCGGCGTCTTCGGACGGGCCGCCCAGGGGCGCCAGGGCCGCGAACAGCGGCCCCGGGTGTACTGGTCGCGGTCCTCGGCGAGCAGGTCGTGGTCGTCCAGCATTGGCGCGGGGCTTCCCAGCGGGTTGGGCTGTCGCTGCAGTCGAATGTGCGGCGCCTCCGGAACCGCGACCGATCTCGAGGCGTCGCTAGCGGGCGCAGTCAGCGCTATGCCCAAAGCCGGTGGCGACCCGTTCCAAACTGGTCGGATGCCTTTCCGGGCCCGAGGTCCGCCGACGATTCGGTCGCGCGGCGCGGCGCGCGGGCAATCAGCGCTGCTGGCGAAGATGCGGCGATCCGCTGGAGCCCGGTTGGGCCGGGCCGCCGGGTCCGCCACCGCACGGTCGCGCGGCGTCGCCACCGCACGGTCGTGCGACGTCGCCACCGCACGGTCGCGCGGCGCGGCCCGGGCGTGGGTCGGCTGAGGGCGGGCGCGGGGACGACCTCGGGTGGCGTCGGCCGGGTCTGTGGGTTGGCGGCCGCGACAGCCCGATCCGATCGATCTCGACGCGTTGCTGGCGGGCGCGGTCAGCGCTGCGCGAAGTCGGTGGGGAACCGTTCCGAACCGGTCGGACGCGTTTCCGGGCCCGCGGTCTGCAGACGATTCGGTACGCGGCGCGGCGCGGGTGCGATCAGCGCTGCTGGCGAGGATGCGGCGATCGGCTGGAGCCCGGTTGGGCCGGGCGGCCGGGTCCGCCACCGCACGGTCGTGCGGCGTCGCCACCGCACGGTCGTGCGATGTCGCCACCGCACGGTCGTGCGGCGTCGCCACCGCACGGTCGTGCGATGTCGCCACCGCACGGTCGTGCGACGTTGCCACCGCACGGTCGCGCGGCGCGGCCCGGGCGCGGGTCGGCTGAGGGCAGACGCGGGGACGACCTCGGGTGGCGTCGGCCGGGTCTGTGGCTCGGCGGCCGCGACAGCATGATCCGATCGATCTCGACGCGTTGCTAGCGGGCGCCCCGAGACCGACCGCGACCCTGGCGGCCCGGCCGCACCAGTGAGCCTGTGCTGAAGGCCGCCGCGGTCAGCCTGACGGGGGATTCTCGGCCGCCGCCTGACGGGCCGCGGGCATGCCTGCCTCCGCAGATCCGACCGCCCGAGCGCGGAGCCCGCACGTGTAGCCGCCGAGCCACAGACCCGTCCGGCGCCTAAGGGGATGCCCCCGCATCCGCTCTCGGTCGAGACACCCGGGCCGCGTCGCGCGACCGTGTGGTGGCGGCCCCGACAGTCCGGTCCGACCGGTCTGAAGCGGTTCGCCACCGACGTTGCGCACAGCGCTGACTGCGCCTTCGGGAATGTGAGGCCCGCTCCGAGATTCGGGCGCGCCGGCATCGATGTGGAGCCACCTCCCCGAATCGGCCACGGAATTGGCCGTCGATCATCGTGTGATTGTCATCGGCCCCGCCCGAATGCAATTCTTTCATGAAGTCCTCATGAGAATCAGCCCCCGATAAACCCCGCTCATGAGCGGCTCATGAAGGTGAGTCGATCGCTGAAAATAGAGTCGCTTATTTGCCCGATCGGCTTTTCTTTGCGCTCCGGGCTGTGATCGAATTCGTCCGTCGCTGCCGATTCCCGTGGAAGAAAGCTGGTCGATGAGCTTACGCAAGATGTTTACTGGGGCGATGGTCGCGGCGCTGGTGAGCGTCGCCGCTGCCTGCGGAACCAGTGAGGAGAACGGCAGTTCGGAGTCGGGCACCGCGTTCACTCCGCCGAAGTTGTCGGCGCTGAACAAGCTCGGCACCCCCGAGGGCGCGTTGAACGTATTGGCGTGGGCGGGGTACGCCGAAGACGGTTCGAACGACCCGAAGGTCGACTGGGTGACGCCCTTCGAGAAGGCGACCGGGTGCCAGGTCGACGTGAAGGTGTTCGGCACGTCCGACGAGGCCGTGTCCCTCATGAAGACCGGCCAGTACGACACCGTGTCCGCGTCCGGAGACGCCTCGCTGAGGCTGATCGCCGGCGGGGACGTCGAGCCGGTCAACACCGGCCTGGTGCCGAACTACGCCGACCTGTTCCCGTTCCTGAAGAACCAGGCCTGGAACAGCGTCAAGGGCGTCTCCTACGGCATCCCGCACGGGTGGGGCGCGAACCTGCTGATGTACCGCACCGACACGGTGAAGCCGGCACCCACGTCCTGGTCGGCCGTGTTCGAGGACAACCCGTCCACCAAGGGCAAGGTCACGGCGTACGACTCGCCGATCTATATCGCCGACGCGGCGCTCTATCTGATGAAGACGAAGCCCGACCTGAAGATCACGAACCCCTACGCGCTGGACGACAAACAGTTCGCAGCAGCCGTCGGACTGTTGAAGAAGCAGAAGGCGAACGTGGGGGAGTACTGGTCGGACTATCTCAAAGAGGTGAGTGCGTTCAAGGCCGGTGACTCCGTGGTCGGCACGACCTGGCAGGTCATCGCGAACGTCGCGAAGACCGAAGGCGCGGACGTCGAGGCGGTCCTCCCGTCCGAGGGGTCGACCGGCTGGTCCGACACCTGGATGGTCGGCGCGAAGTCCAAGCACAAGACGTGTGCGTACAAGTGGCTGGACCACATCGTATCGCCGAAGGCGAACGCGCAGGTGGCCGAGTACTTCGGCGAATCACCGGCGAACCCGAAGGCGTGCGCGTTCACCGCGGACAAGAAGCACTGCGACACCTACCACGCCGGTGACGCGGCCTACGCCAAGCAGATCTGGTACTGGTCGACGCCGATCACCCAGTGCCTCGACGGCCGCACCGACGTGAAGTGCACCGATTACTCCGCTTGGACCAAGGCCTGGACGGAGATCAAGGGGTAGGACCCGCTCGGCCCGCCCGGTCGACGTACGTCCCGGGCGGGCCCTGCATCAAGCGCACATCAGATCGAGATACGAATACCCAGGAGGTTGACGTCGATGAGCTTTCCGCGCTCGTCCTCGTCGCCGTTCCCGTCGTCCGAATCGGCCGGCGGGGTGGGAGACGGGGACTCGTCCTCGTCGGCCGGCTCTGACGGCGCCGGGCTCTCGGACTCGGCCGCGGCCGACTCCGACGGCCGAGGGCTGGCCGACGCGGACGCGGTGGCCGACGGCGACGCGGTGACGGTCGTCTCCTGGGCGTCGTTCTCGGTCTCGACGGAGAGCGGCCGACCGGGAGCGGCCAGCGGAGCGTCGGTCTCACTCGGATGCCGGCTGGGCAGGCCGAGCGCCTCGGTCTCGCCGGGGCGCAGCAGGCCGAGCACCACGATCGTCGCGTACGCGAGCCCGATCAGGCTGGCCACGCAGAGCGCGAACCGCACCGTGCGCGCGGTCCGCGACGAGGCGAAAGCCGGTTCGTCCTCGCGTAACTGCTCCCGTCTGCGGCGACGGTGACGGTGGCGACCGGGTCGGGTCGGGTCTTCAGCGGTCTCGGTCGGTCTGTCCAGCGCCTCGGTCAACGACTCCTCATCGGGGTCGTCCACTAGCGCCAGCGGCACCTGAGCCATGAGGGACATGTTAAGCCTTGTGTCCGGTTGTGCCTAGTTGTACTGATGGTTCCGCTGTTAAGTGATTCCATTGTGGCTGGTCACGCGGGCTCGGTCTGCCGAATTTCGACGACGTACCCGGCGCCGCGGACGGTGTGGATCAGCGTCGGGTCGCCGAGCTTCCGGCGCAGTTGGGCGACGACGACGTCGACGACGTTCGACATCGGCTCGGTGCGTGAGTCCCAGCAGTGCTCGATGAGCTGGCCCCGGCTCACGATCTGCCCGTGCGCCGACGCGAGGATCTCCAGTACCGCGAACTCCTTCGCGGTGACGGTCAGCAGCACGCCGGCGCGGCGCACCTGCCGTCGCCGGACGTCGATCTCCAGGTCACCGACCCGCAAGACCGCCTGGGTGGGGCCGTCCTCGGCCGCCGATCGGCGGCAGAGGCTGCGGACGCGCGCGACGAGCTCGGCCGTGGCGAACGGTTTAACCAGGTAGTCGTCACCGCCGGACGTGAAGCCGGCGACCCGGTCGGCCACCGTGTCGCGGGCGGTGAGGAACAGCACCGGCGTCCGCCAGCCGCTCTGCCGCTGGCCCTCGACGTACGTGATGCTGTCGCCGCTGGGCAGGATCCGGTCGAAGACGACGCACCCGTACGGGTGCGTGGTGATCGCGTCGTGCGCCGGCGGAATGTCGTCGACCAGGTCGACGGCCATGCCCGCACCGCGCAGCGCCGCGGAGACCGCGTAGCCCAGCTCCGCCTCGTCATCCACCACCAGGACACGCATGCCGCACATAGTGCCAGTGCCGAAGACGTTCGAGGTAATCGTCTTCATGAATTCCTCATGATTGACGCGCTCATGAGGAATTAATGAGGCTGAGTCGTTGTGAACAAATCCTTCGGTTTAATTGACGGACAGGCTTTCCTTGCCAGTTTCCATTGTGGTGAAATGCAATTCGAGCCGGACCGCGGGAGTCTCGTCCGGGCTTGTTCACCTACTGATCGCATGGACGGAGGAGTCGTGCCAACGTCCCTTCTGGACCGGAGCCCAACACGGCCACCGGAAGGCAGGACAGAGCAGGTGGACAGCACCGAGGAGCCGCCGTCGTCCGAGCTCGACACGGATTACCGAACAGGCGTCGGGACCCGCCTGTTCGGCAACACGTCGATCCGGCTGAAGGTCATCTGGATCACGCTCGTTCCGCTGATCGCGATGTTCCTGTTCTCGGGAATCGTCGCCCGATCGGTTCTCGACGAGGCCCAGACCGCGAGCAAGATTCAGGATTTCGCGCGCCTGGGCAACGAGTCGTCGTCGCTGGTCGACGTTCTCCAGATCGAGCGCTCGTCGGCCGCGGCGTACGTGACCGACCCGGGAAAGACGCCGAGTCATCCGACGCTGAAGCATTTCGTCGAGCAGGGTCGTAACACCGATGCGGGTTTCCGCCGGTTCCTCGATCAGTACGAGAGCCTGGACCCGGAGATCGCCGCGCCGATCAGCTCCGAGTTCGAGCAGGTGAAGCGCGGCTACGCGGTGATGACCCGCAACCGCGACTCGGTGATCGACCAGGCCCGCAAGGGCGGCGTCCGGGTCGGGGCGGCGGTGACGATCTACGAGCAGCTGATCACCAGCCTGCTGCAGATGAAGGAGCGCCTGGCCGGTGCGGCCGCCGGTGACGAGCAGCTGTCGGCCCAGCTGACCGCGGTGTCGGCGTTCGCCAAGTACAAGGAGGCGATCTGGCAGGAGCAGATCGTCGTCCGGACCGCGCTGGAGGACGGCAACAAGCGCTTCACGAACGACACGTTCGGCTCGTTCCGGGCCGCGGTGTCGGACGAGAGCGCGTTCCGCAGCCAGTTCATGCTCAGCGCGACCGACCGTCAGCAACAGATCCGCAACACGACGCTGACCGAGGAGCTGACCTACCAGCAGCTCCGGACCCGGGCCCAGAACGCCGGGCTCGGCAACGCGCTCTCGTTCGGCCTGGCGACCTGGCTGGAGACCAGCGACCGCGAGAACACGCTGCTCCGCTCGATCGAGCAGCAGCTCAACACCGCGACCGTGCAGGACGCCGGCTCGTTCCGCACCGACGCGATGCAGCAGGCGATCATCGTCATCACGATCGCGCTGGTGGCCCTGGTCGTGGCCCTGCTGGTCTCGCTGGCGGTCGCCCGCTCGATGGTCCGCCCGCTGGTGCGGCTGCGGACGAGCGCGCTCGAGGTCGCCTATCAGTCGCTGCCGGACGTCGTCCGTAAACTGCAGGACGCGGACCAGCAGACGGCGGCCCAGGCCTCCGCGGAGACCGCGGCGAAGACCGTCGACATCCGGTCGGGTGACGAGATCGGCCAGGTCGCGCAGGCGTTCAACGCGGTCCACCTGGAGGCCGTGCGGGTCGCATCCGAGCAGGCCCAGCTGCGCCAGAGCGTCTCGTCGATGTTCGTGAACCTGTCCCGGCGCTCGCAGCTGCTGGTCGACCGGTTGATCCGGTTGATCGACGGTCTGGAGCAGGGTGAGCAGGACCCGGACCGGCTGTCCGAGCTGTTCAAACTCGACCACCTCGCGACCCGGATGCGCCGGAACGACGAGAACCTCCTCGTCCTCGGCGGTGCCGAGTCGGGCCGCAGCTGGGCCAAGCCCGCGCCGCTGATCGACGTCCTCCGGGCCGCGACGGCCGAGGTCGAGCAGTACACCCGGGTCAAGCTCGGGTCGATCGACGAGGGTGCCGAGATCGCCGCCGGGGCGGTGAACGACGTCGTCCACCTGGTCGCGGAGATCCTGGAGAACGCGACCTCGTTCTCCTCGCCCCGCACCGACGTCACGGTCGACGCCCGGCGGGAGGCCGGCCAGGTCGTCATCGAGGTGATCGACCACGGCATCGGGATGTCCCGGCAGCAGCTCGCCGAGTTCAACGAGCGGCTGGCCAAGCCGCCGGTGTTCGACATCGCGGTCTCGCGGATGATGGGCCTCTTCGTGGTCGGCCGGCTGGCCTCCCGGCACGGCGTCAAGGTGATGCTCCGCGACGCGACCGGCGGTGGTGTCCTGGTGATGATCACGCTCCCGTCCGGGGTCCTGCACGTTCCTGCCCCGGCTTCGGACGCTTCGCGGGTGAGCAGGGCCGACGTCGGTAACCGGCCGATCGAGCGGGTCGCGTCGGAGCGTCTCGACCTGCCGAAGCGCGAGCCGTTCAACGGCTTCGCGACGAAGGCGACGGCGTCGACGTACGCGCCGACCTCCGGGTTCGGGAACTGGGCGAGCCCCGCGCCGGTCAGCCCGGCGCCGGCCAGCACCTCGCCGTACACGCGGACGGCGGACTCGTGGTCGGCGTTCGACCCGCCGACGGTGCGGAACGTCCCGCCGGCGCCCGCGCCCGCTCCCAGCGAGCCGAGTTGGTCGGAGGCGACGCAGCCGATCAGCGTGTTCCCGGAGCCGACCGTCGAGATGCCGTTGCCGATCTTCGAGGCGACGAACTCCGACTGGTTCCGGACCAACCCCAACCTTCCTCGTGTGCCGGAGGCCCCGGGCGCTTATGCGCCCGCTTCAGACCCGGCGTCGGTCCGTGCGGAGTACTCCGCGGCGGGGCGGTCGTCGACTACAGACCCGGCGTCGGTCCGTGCGGAGTACTCCGCGGCGGGGCGGTCGTCGACTACAGACCCGGCGTCGGTGTTGGACTCCGCCCCTGCACCGGCGCCGGCCTTTCCCTTCACTCCGGCCGCGGCCCCGGCCCCGTGGCCGGCGCGGGGGCCGCGGCCGCCGGCCGGTGCCCGGCCGGCGTCCGCGCTGCCGCCGGTCGCGGTCCCGTCGCTAGCGGCCTCAGCGGTTTCCGCGCGGTCGTCGGTCGCGACCGCGTCCCGTACTCCGGCCCCTCCATCGGTCCCGACGCCGATGGCGGGGCCGGCCGAGCCGGCTCCCGCGCCAGCGGTGTCGTGGGAGTCACCGGCCGACAGTGGGTGGAAGGCGGCCCAGGCGGCGGCCGAGAAGGCCCCCACTGCCCTGACCGACTCGGGCCTTCCCAAGCGCGTCCCGATGGCGCACTACGTGCCCGGCCGCGTCGAGCGGGCGCCGAAGCTCGCGCCGACCCAGCGATCGCCGGAGGCGATCCGCGGCGTCCTGTCCAGCTACCGCAGCGGTCTCGAGCAGGGCCGCCTCCAGAGCACCAAGGAGGAGCAGTGACTACGGCCCCAGCGCTCAGCCACGACGCTCAGAACCTGAACTGGCTCGTCGGCAACTTCGCCAACCGCGTCCCCGGCATCGCCCACGCCGTGGCCGTGTCCGCCGACGGGCTGCTGCTGGCGGTCTCCGACGGGTTACCGCGCGACCGCGCCGACCAGCTCGCCGCGATCGCGTCCGGGCTGGTGAGCCTCACCCACGGTGCGGCGCTCTGCTTCGAGGGCGGGAACGTCAGCCAGACCGTCGTCGAGATGGACACCGGCTTCCTGCTCGTCATGTCGATCAGCGACGGCTCGTCGCTGGCCGTCCTGGCCTCCCGGTCGTGCGACATCGGCCAGGTCGGCTACGAGATGGCGCTGCTGGTGGAGCGCGTCGGCCAGGTGCTGACGCCCGCGCTCCGGTCCGAACTACACGGCGCGCTGTCGCTGTAGAGGAGATGTCCGGTGAACTTCGGTAACACGAGCACGCTCGACGCGCCCCGTATCTCGTCCACCGCGACGTCCGCCAAGATCGTCGTCGCCGGCGGGTTCGGCGTCGGAAAGACGACCTTGGTGGGGTCCGTCTCCGAGATCACGCCACTGACGACGGAGGCGATCATGACCGCGGCGTCGGTCGACGTCGACGACGTCTCCGGCATCGGCGGGAAGACCACGACGACGGTCGCGATGGACTTCGGACGCATCACGATCGACGAGGAGCTGATCCTCTACCTCTTCGGGACGCCCGGCCAGACGCGGTTCTGGTTCATGTGGGACGAGCTGGTGCGGGGCGCGATCGGCGCGGTCGTGCTGGTCGACCCGCGGCGGCTGGCCGACTGCTTCTCGGCCGTCGACTTCTTCGAGCAGCACGGGGTTCCGTACGTCGTCGGGATGAACTGCTTCGACGGAATGCAGTCCAACACGATCCGGGAGATCCGCGAGGCGCTGTCGATCCGGCCGGACGTGCCGATCATGGCCTGCGACGCCCGACGCCGTGAGTCGACGAAGAACCTGCTGATCGCGCTGGTCGAGTACGTGCTCCGGATGCGCGGAACGGCGGCGCTGGCGAGCCGGCTCGCGGTGCCCCAGACGTGAACCGCTCCCGAAAGGTCGTGGTCGCCGCGCTGGCCCTGGTGCTGGCCGTGGCCGGCTGCAACGCCAAGACCGAGGCCGACGACGGCGACGACGCCGGGTTCGCCCCGCCGAAGCTGTCGGCGCTGTCGGAGCTCGGGACGCCGGAGGGCGCGCTGAGCGTGCTCGCCTGGGCCGGCTACGCCGAGGACGGGTCGAACGACCCGTCGATCGACTGGGTGACGCCGTTCGAGCACGCGACCGGCTGCCAGGTGACGGTGAAGGTCTTCAACACGTCCGACGAGGCCGTGACGCTGATGAAGACCGGCAAGTACGACGTCGTCTCGGCCTCCGGTGACGCGTCGCTGCGACTGATCGGCGACGGCACGGTCGAGCCGGTGAACACCGACCTGGTGCCGAACTACGTCGACATCTACAGCTTCCTGAAGAACCAGCGCTGGAACAGCGTCGACGACGTGTCGTACGGGATCCCGCACGGCTGGGGCGCGAACCTGCTGATGTACCGCAAGGACGCGGTGCACCCGGCGCCGACGTCGTGGAGCGCGGTGTTCGCGCCGAGCCTCTCGGTCGTCGGCAAGGTCACCGCGTACGACTCGCCGATCTACATCGCGGACGCCGCGCTGTGGCTGATGAGGCACCAGCCCGACCTCGGGATCACGAACCCGTACGCGCTGGACGACAAGCAGTTCGCGGCCGCGATCGCGGTGCTCGAGCAGCAGAAGGCCAGCGTCAGCGAGTATTGGAGCGACTACGCCGAGAACGTGGCCGCGTTCAAGGCCGGCGACTCGATCGTCGGCACCAGCTGGCAGGTCATCGAGAACGTCGCGAAGACCGAGGGCGTGGACGTCGAGGCCGTGCTGCCGTCGGAGGGGTCGACCGGCTGGTCCGACACCTGGATGCTCAGCGCGAAGTCCAAGCACAAGACCTGCGCCTACAAGTGGTTCGACCACATCGTCAGCCCGCAGGTGAACGCGCAGGTCGCCGAGTACTTCGGGGAAGCGCCGAGCAATCCCAAGGCGTGCCGGTTCACGACCGATCCGCAGCACTGCGCGGTGTACCACGCCAACGACGCGGGGTACGCGAAGCGCATCTGGTACTGGAGCACGCCGCTCGCCTCCTGCCTCGACGGGCGGACCGGCGTGCGGTGCAAGGACTACGAGGACTGGGCCCAGGCCTGGACCACGATCAAGGGCTGAACTCCCCTCACCGCGTGCGCGTGGGTGAGGGGAACAGGTTGGACCAGAACGATTCCGGGGAGTCCGGCGACTCCGAGGGAGACACCGAAGGGGAGGCGGGCGTGGCTGCCTTCTTCGACGGTGCGGAGCGCGCCGGACGTGTTGGGGTCGGCGCCGGTGACGCGGCTTGACGGGGCCGCGTCACCGGCGCCGGTGCGGACGTCCTGGGCGCCGGTGTGGTGGGCGACGGCGCTGCGGAGCTGGCCTCGTTCGGCAGCGGCAGCGCGGTGTTCCCGTGGCCACCGCCCAGCATGCTGACGCCGAGCAGCGCGGTGTACACGACCGCGGCCCCGCTCGCGACGCCCAGCCCGACCTTCAACCAGCGGCGTCGTCGCCCGGTGTGGTCGAGGAAGATCGCGTGATCGGCCTGAGTGGCGGGGCCGCCGCGGCGGTGCCGACCGGCTTTGGTCACGGCCGTCATCAGGACGGTATCGGCGTCGTTCTCAGACATGCCGATAACCTAGCATTTCACTGTTTATCCTGATAGGACTTCACGCGTCTCGCCGGGTCATCATCCAGGCCCCGGCCCCGAGGGCCAGCACCGGATAGAGCACGAGCGCGACCGCCGCCTCCGGCGTGTGGGCCAGCGACGGGAGCAGCACCCCGGAGACCCGTTCGTCCCACGGGTCGGGCAGGTACACCGCGATGGTCGGCCCGACGAACAGCAGCCCGGCGACCGCGGCCAGCGCACCGGCCGACGACCGGAACGCCGCTCCCAGCCCGACGCCGACCAGCGCCGCGACGACGATCGTGGCCACGGTCAGGGCGGCCGAGCCGAGCGCGTCAGTGGTCGACGTCCACGGCTCGATCGGGGGCGGCCGATCGCCGGCCAGCCAGAGGCTGAGCAACGTCGAGAGGGCGGTGCTCAGCACGGCGGCGGCGCCGGTCAGCCCGAGTACGACGGTGACCTTGGCGCCGAACAGCCGCAGCCGGTTGGGTACCGCCGTCAGTGTGGTCGCGATCGCGCCGGTGCGGTACTCGGACGTGATCGCCAGCGCGGCCAGGATCGCCAGCACCAGCTGGGTGATCGGCGCGACGACGACGGACATGTCGGCGCTCTCGTAGTGCGCCCGGTCTGCGGGCGGGGCGCCGTCCCAGGCCGCGACCATCGCGTGGCCGACCAGCGTGGCCAGGACGAAGAGCGGAAGCAGTGACGCGAGCAGCCAGTAGGTCGAGCGGACCGACCGTAGTTTGAGGCGCTCGGCGGCGATGGCGCTCTTGAAGGGGCGGTCACGCATGGTGCACCAGCCTGAGGTAGGCGTCCTCCAGCGATGAGCCGAGTGCGTCGAGTGGCTCCTCGGCCAGCAGGCGCCCGGAACCGATGATCACCACCCGATCCGCGGTCAGCGCCATCTCGGACATCAGGTGGCTCGAGATCAGCACCGCCCGTCCCTCGTCGGCCAGGCGGCGGGCCAGCGACCGGAACCAGCCGATGCCGGACGGGTCGAGGCCGTTGAGCGGCTCGTCGAAGATCAGCGTGGCCGGGTCGCCGAGCAGCGCGCCGCCGATGGCCAGGCGCTGCCGCATACCGAGCGAGAGGGCTTTGACGCGACGGTCGGCCACGGGGGTCAGACCTACCTCGTCGAGCACCTCGTCGACGCGGGCCGGCGCAATGGCGTTGCTGCGGGCGAGCACCCGCAGGTGCGTCCTGACGGGCAGGCCGCCGTGCACCGCGGCGGCGTCCAGCACCGCGCCGACGACGGTGAGCGGCCGGTCGTAGGCCGCGTACGGACGGCCGTGGACGAGCGCGGACCCGCTGGTCGGCCGGTCGAGGCCGAGGATCGCGCGGAGGGTGGTGGACTTGCCCGCGCCGTTGGCGCCCAGGAAGCCGGTGACATGTCCGGAGGGGATGGTGAAGCTCAGCCGGTCGACCGCGAGCGTGCGGCCGTAGCGTTTGGTCAGGTCGAGGACTTCGATCATGACTCCACGGTGGTCGCTCGGCCTTACCCCCGGATCGGCCCGCGGTCGCGTTCGTCCACAGGGTGTCCTACCACGGGATGACCTGCTGTGGATGGATGCCCGCGCGGCTCGGGCCCGGTTACGGTCGCCGGGTGACGACGATCAGCTCCGTGCGCCGCCTGGTGCGCTCACCCCGGCTGGACGTCGCCGTGCTGCACGCGGCCGACGTCGTCGCGGCGGTGGTGTTCGTCGGCATCTACGTGCTGTTCGTCGGTATCGCCGGCGGCCCGGCGTCCGACACCCAGCAGCACTATGCGGGGCCGGCCGGGGCCGGCTGGGTGATCGCGGTCGCGGTCGGGGCGCCGATCGCGGTCCGGCGGCGGTGGCCGTTCGAGGCCTGGGCGGTCTCGTGCGCCGGGCTCACCGTGGCGACGAGCGTCCACTTGACGCTCGAGCCGTGGATCCCGGTCGCGATCATCCTGTTCTCGGTCGCGCTGAAGGCATCGTGGCCGCGTGCGCTGGTGGCGATCGGCGTCACGCTGGCCGCGTGTGCCGGGTCGCTGACGGTCGCCGCGGTGACCGACCCGAACGGCCGCGTGGCCGACACGATCGGGCTCGTCGCGTACGTCTCGCTGATCTCCGGTGGGTCGTGGGTGGCCGGGGCGATCGTCCGCGAACGTCGGGCGGCGGCCGAGGAGCGACGTCAGCGGGACGCGGAGCGCGCGTTGGCCGACGAGCGCCTGCAGATCGCCCGCGAGCTGCACGACGTCGTCGCGCACAGCATGAGCCTGATCGCCGTGCAGGCCGGGGTCGCCAACCACGTCGTCGAGGAGCAGCCGGAGGCGGCGCGGGACGCGATGCGGGTCATCGAGAACACCAGCCGATCGGCGCTGACCGACATCCGCCGGATGCTCGGCGTGCTCCGGACGCCCGAGGCCGAGCTCGCGCCGGCGCCGGGCCTGGACGCGATTCCCGCGCTGGTGGAGCGGGCGCGGGCCAGCGGAGTCCGGGTCGCCTTCGATGGAGCCGGCGCGGGGCGGTATTCGGAGGCGCTCCAGCTCGTCGTCTACCGGGTCGTCCAGGAGGCGTTGACGAACGCGGTGAAGCACGCGGCGCCGACGGCGTGCCGTCTGCGTCTGGAGGCGGCGGACGGCGTGCTGCGGATCGAGGTCGAGGACGACGGCCCGCCGTCGGCGCATCCGGATCCGCCCGAGGGTGGCCACGGCCTGATCGGCCTGCGCGAGCGCGTCGCGCTCTACGGCGGCACGCTGGTCGCGGGTCCCCGCCCCGAGGGCGGCTTCCGCCTGGTGGCGACGCTTCCGACGGACGGGAGCGGATGAGCGTCCGCGTGCTGGTGGTCGACGATCAGGCGCTCGTGCGCGGGTCGTTCCGGCTGCTGGTGGACACCGCGCCGGGGCTTCAGGCCGTCGGCGAGGCGGGGGATGGGCGGGAGGCGGTGCGGCTGGCCGCCGAACTCCGGCCGGACGTCGTGCTGATGGACGTCCGGATGCCGGAACTCGACGGGGTGGCCGCTACCCGGCGGATCTGTGCCGAGGTGCCGGGCGCGCACGTGCTGATCCTGACGACGTTCGACCTGGACGAGTACGTCTACGGAGCGCTGCGGGCGGGCGCAGCCGGCTTCCTGCTCAAGGACGCGCCGCCGGCCGATCTGCTGGCCGCGATCCGAGTAGTCGCCGCGGGCGACGCGCTGATCGCCCCCTCCGTGACCAGGCGGTTGATCGAGCGGTTCGTAGCGGCCGCGGAAGTGGCGCGGCCGGCGCCGGCGCTGGAGGGGGTGACGCCGCGGGAGCGAGAGGTGCTGGTGCTGGTTGCGCGGGGCCTGTCGAACCGCGAGATCGCGGGACGGTTGCATCTGAGCGAGGCGACGGTGAAGACGCATGTTGGCCGGCTTTTCGACAAGGTCGAGGCGCGGGATCGGGCCCAGTTGGTGATTGCGGCGTATGAGAGCGGTTTGGTGACGGCGGGTCGGTAGCGCGGCTCGCCGCCCGCGCGCCGCGCCGTCGTCTTCCGTTGCTGTCGCCCGCCGCCGGCTCCGCCGCCTTCCGCGCTGGGGTCCGTCGGTGGTAGTCGGCCTCGCTCGTAGGTCCGGCCGCCACCTAGCGGGCCGAGCCTGCCCGGCCCTGCCTCGCGTCTTACCCGCAGCGCTACCTGGCGCGGCTCGGCGTTGTTCGGGCGGCCGCGCTCGAGGGCGCTGATCCTCCCAGGGCCAGCCCTTGCCGAAGCCACCTCGCGCCCCTCGGCGTCGCCCCGCCCCGGGCGGGCCCGGTCGCGCGCGGCTTTGCCCAGGCTCGTCGGTTCGCCCGTGCTGGCCGGGCCGCCTCTCCGCGCGCTAGCCGTGCCGCCTTGCCCTGCGCTGGTCGTGCCGTCTCGCACTGCTAACCGTGCTCGATGCTGCCGGGCTTCGTGTCGCCTCAGTGTGCGGCCCGGTTCCGCGTTGGCCGAATTGGCGCGCCAACCCCCTTGCTGGCCGCGCGGCTAGCGTCCGCTGAGCCGGGCGAGGGGTGACTTTCGGAGCCCTGCGGTCTCGCGGCGTGAAGGGGGTACCGCGGGCCCGGCTGCGTCGCCGGCGAAGTTCTGGGAGAGGTCAGCTGTTCAGCGCGGTGATTCGCCGCACCGCCCCGTACCGCTCTCGCTGCACCACGCAGCAC